>CAUZWH010000472.1:0-2971 GCA_963583675.1 Alphaproteobacteria bacterium | reverse complement strand
GCGCCTGCATTGCCGTTTGTCGGCATCGCCATACAGGATACGCCAAGTTCTTTGGCCATCGATACCGCGAGAGCGAGGCCACGGGCCTTGAAAGACCCGGTCGGGAGCCGGCCCTCGTCTTTGATCAGGATCGGACCCGCCTTGAGGTCTCTCATCAGGTTTTGCGCGGTGATGAGCGGGGTCGCCATCTCCCCGAGTGACACGATGTTCTCTTGATGGCGCACCGGAAGCAGTTCGCGGTAGCGCCACAAATCGGGCGATCGGGCGTTGAGGTCATCACGGTCAAGGGTCGCCCTGATGGCGGCGACGTCGTAGCGAACCAACAGCGGCCACCCGTCGGGTGACAGGTTGTGGAGAATGTCGGCGTCGAACGTCGCCCCGGTCTTGCCGCATTCCAAATGGGTAACGAAGGTCGGCCGCTCCGCGAAGGTCGTTGCCGCCGGCGTACTCATCGGGCATCCCTCATCGCGTCGTCCCCTGGGTGGGGGCTAGTTCTGGAACTGCTCGTTGAGGATGCGTTCTTCGAGATTGTGCTCGGGATCAAACAGAATAAGCGCTGCGCGTTCGCGGTCCTCGACCACATCGACGCGTATGACATCGCGCACCTCAGTGGAATCTGCGACCGCGCTGACGGGGCGTTTCTCGTTCTGAAGGATATCAAACCGCACCCGCGCGCGCGCCGGAAGTAACGCGCCGCGCCAGTTGCGGGGGCGGAACGCACTGATCGGCGTGAGCGCCAGCACCTCGGCGCCAACCGGCACGATAGGCCCATGTGCGGAAAGATTGTAGGCCGTGCTGCCGCCGGGCGTTGCCATAAGGATGCCGTCGCAAACCAATTCCTCGAGCCTTACGCGACCGTCGATGGAGATACGAATTTTTGCCGCCTGACGGGTTTCGCGTAACAGCGACACCTCGTTGATCGCCAGTGCCTGGCGACGTTTACCGGTGACGGTCTTTGCTGTCATGAGCAACGGCCGATACACAAAGCAATCGGCTTTGGCGATGCGTTCCATTAGGCCGTTGGTGTCGAAGAGATTCATCAGGAATCCCACGGTTCCGCGATTCATGCCGAAGATAGGGGTTTTCCGCTTCAAGTAGCGATGCATGGTCTGCAGCATGAAGCCGTCGCCGCCGAGTGCGACGATGGCGTCGGCTTCGGTTGGGGAGACGTACGGGTACTGATTTTTCAACTGGCGCAGCGCCGTTTGCGCCGACGGCGCCCGACTTGCGACAAATGCAATCTTGGATCGTTTACTCATTACTGCGCTTTCCCCCTCGAGGCGAGCGCCAGTATAGCGTTCCGCCTCGCAGGCGCTAGTAAGGGGGCTGCGGTTGCGCGGCGATGACTTCGTCGCCATCATGCCGGGCTTTTTTGGTTCAACTGATGACTTTTGGGCGAAGTGTGTGGCGGAGTTAGTCGGCAGCATCGGCACCGTAATGCCGGTTGAGACGCGGTGGTTACGCAACGCGGTGGTTGGTGTCGGCGTTGTCGTTTTGACGGCGTGCGTGCCGATGGTCAGCGACGAGCCGGCGTCGGACGAAGCGTCGACGCCAAGCGCGACGGTCTTCGTGCCTAGTGAAGAGGATAGCAGTGAGCGCCACGCCGGCCACTACTATCCGCCAATAACATCTCGCGAACGCTATGAAAGCCGGGCGCGAATTCTGAAAGATGCGGGCCGGGATCGACGGATCGGCTTTGTCACGGCGATTACGCGTCAGCAGTTCACGTTTGGATACCCCCCGCAATACACGATGTATGCGAAGGGCGATGAGGCCGAAAAGTTGATCATCGTTGCGCTCGGCGATCAGAGCATTGCGACCATCTATCAAGCCTGCGCGCTATTGGCGCAATTAACGGCGGTGGCCCGTGCCAGGGAGTTCTTTGCGGAACTCGGCGTCGAAACCTATTTCACGTTCTTCGATCTCGCACGGATGTTGGGCTTTAGCAGACTGACGATCTCGGATGGCAAGCATTTCACCCACCGGGTCCAAATCGAATAAGCGCCAGCGCTGATGCTTATCGGTCCTACTTAGATAAGGTCTTCGAGACGTCGTGCGCCGTGAAGGACACGAATGACCATGACGCCATGGCAATCGACGAGGAAAAAGATCAGATAGTTTCCATAGACGGCTTGTCGACCGAGGAAATCCCGGGTTTTGCTGTTATCCACCGGTGACGCTCATGTGGCGCGATACCGCCGGCGTCTCCTGGCGGCGGTCGATGATGAAGTCGTGCCCTTTGGGTTTGCGTGAGATGGCTTCGTCGATCGCGGTGTCGAGCAGTTCGTTGCTTTCGCCGGCTCGAAGGGGGCTGCGGAGATCGGCCGCGTCCTCTTGGCCGAGGCACATGTAGAGGGTTCCGGTGCAGGTGATCCGCACGCGATTGCACGACTCGCAAAAATTATGCGTTAGTGGCGTGATAAACCCGACCCGTCCGCCGGTCTCGGCGACCTCAACATACCGCGCGGGGCCCCCGGTTTGATGGTTGCTGTCCGAAAGAGTCCAACGCTTGGCGAGATCGGCGCGGACCAGCGACAGCGGCAAGAAATGATCGGTGCGGTCGACGTCGACTTCGCCCAAAGGCATGGTTTCTATCAGCGTTAGATCGAAACCTTGCTCGCCGCACCATCGGATCAACCGGTCGAATTCATCGTCATTGAGACCGCGCAGCGCAACGGTGTTGATCTTGATTTCGAGGCCAGCGAGTTTGGCCGCGGCGATGCCATCGAGCACCTGATCAAGCCGGCCCCACCGGGTAATCGCGCTGAACTTGTTGGCATCGAGCGTATCGAGTGACACATTGATGCGCTTGATGCCGCAGGCGCGCAGTGCTTGGGCGTGCTTTGCGAGTTGGCTTCCGTTCGTGGTGAGCGTCAGCTCGTCCAGCGCACCGCTCTCGAGATGGCGGCTGAGGCTCTCGATCAGGCCCATCACGTTGCGTCGAACCAGCGGTTCACCGCCGGTCAGCCGG
>CAUZWH010000471.1:0-2979 GCA_963583675.1 Alphaproteobacteria bacterium | reverse complement strand
GCTACGGGAGCGGTCGTGGATCCTTGCTCCGCCTTATCGCTGGCGAACCAACTCTCAATGGTGTCGTATTGAACCGCGGCGACAACCGCTGCGACGACAACCACTAAGCCGACGATGACACTAGCGCGCAAAACCTTACCTCTGGATCATGGTAATGGCCCGGCAACCTTAGTATGTGGCCGGGTCCGCGACAATCTGTATAGCGCTTGGCATTAGCTCCTGTCCTAAATGCTTAGCCGTCTTTCTCACGTTTTACCGCGTTAGCAATAGCTGGCAATGCGCGCAAATAAACGGCAATTTCCTTGAGATCGGCATCTGTCAGGTGCTTGAGTCCGTCTTCAATAGCTTCTGCCATCGATCGCTGAACGTCATCGAAATTGGGCTTAAAACCAATCCTAAACAATTGAACGATATCCGCCTCGCTCCACTCACCAATCCCGGTCTTCTTATCCGGCGTGATATTCGGGGCAGTTTCGCCCTCCGGGCCGTCAACCGTGCCGGCCAACCACATCTCACGGTCGAGCCCGCCAAAGATGTTGCGTGGTGAGTGATACTCCCCGCAATGGCTGAGCGCTTCGACGAGATAGGCACCGCGATTCCACTCTGCCGTCCGCGACGTATCGGGCGCTAATTCGCCGGCTCTGAAGAACAACATCTTCCAGCCCGTCTGTAAGAACCGCCAGCTAAATGGAAATCCAACGGCGTAGTTCTTGTTGGATTTGCTGACTGGTGCCAAGGAAAACAGGTAGGCCTTGATCGCCAGTGCATCGTCACGTGTCATCCGCATGTACGTCGTATAGGGAAATACCGGGAAGTAATGCGCGCCATCGGGTCGCACACCCTCACGCAGCGCCTGCACGAAATCGCTATCCGTCCAGCTGCCAATCCCAGTTTCAGTATCGGCTGTGATATTAGGGCTGAAAAAGGTCCCAAAAGGTGTTTTGAGCGCGCGCCCGCCCGAAAACGGTGCTCCTTTTTTCTCGGTGTGACAGGTCATACAGCCGCCCGCGCTGACCAAGTAGGCGCCGCGCGCAACCTGATCGGGGTTGGACTGTGCCGATGCTGGGTTGATTGACCCAGCTACAAAGGTCAACTGCACAATTGCCCAACCGGCCAATGCGAAGAAACCAAACCAACGCCAAATGTACATGCCAGGGCGCTCCGCGGATAATTCTGCGCGCTACTTCAACATTGGGGTGCCCGTAAAGCGGAAGTAAGCCAAAGGAAAACGGGCGGCCACGAAAACTCGCGGCCGCCCGTCGATTACGTAGCGCGACGAATAGTTATTTCTTCTCAGCGCGGAACGGCTTGTGGCAACCGCCGCAGGCTTTACCAACGCCACCAGCGGCAGCGCCGATCTTGCCCATGTCACCGCTATCGGCGACCGCGGCAAGCGCATTGGCCGCGGTTACGAGATTGGCCGCGGCCCTCTCGAAACCAGCCCAATCCGACCAGATTTCGGGTTTGGTCCTGCCACCATCTGATCCGGGCGGAAACATCGCCACGACCGCGGCAGCAAGCGGAGCCAGTGCCTTGGCGTGGTGGGGAATGTTCGCCTTGGCGTCTACTTCACCCTTCATATTCTGAAAGATGCCACCAAGGTTACTCGCCAGCGACCACATCACACCGTTGCGATATTTGAGATGTTTTTCGCTACCGGCCGCGTCGGACGTTGTCGGCATAGCCAACGCGGTCAGCGCCGCGAATGCGCCAGCAAGCCTATCGTTTTCAGGGTCGCATTCATGTTTCTCAGATCCTCCTCCGTACAAAGTAGCCTCCCCGCTTCGGGAATTCGATGTCAGCTGGTTAACACCCTCGCGCAGCGATTAATTCCAAGCTACTCACGGTTTCGTGAGCGCGGGCGCACGAGCATAAGACCGCACACCGGACCGGTTGCACCCAACCGGAGGAACCGGTAACGCTAGCGCCGCGTGACATTTGTCTCAGGTAAGTGATGGCCGAACTCACTTCGCTCTGTGTCTATTGCGGCTCGCAGCTGGGCAACGACCCAGCTTATCGGGAGCTTGCGCAGAATCTTGGTACCCGATTGGCCGCCACCCGCGTTAGGTTGATATTCGGCGGCGGCCGAATTGGCCTAATGGGTGTAGTGGCAGACGCTGTTCTCGCCGCCGGCGGAACAGCGATCGGGGTCATCCCGCAGCATCTATCCCGGGCCGAGAACGCCCACTCCGAGCTTTCGGAAATCCACGTCGTCGATAGCATGCACACGCGCAAGCAAAAAATGTTCGACCTCGCCGATGCGTTCGCCGTGTTGCCGGGCGGGCTCGGCACCCTGGATGAGACCATCGAAGTCCTGACCTGGAAACAGCTTGGCCTGCATGACAAGCCGATCGTCATTCTCAACCAAAGCGAATACTGGCAACCGCTCGAGGCACTAATCCAGCACACAATCGCAGCTTCTTTTACCGGCTCCGGTTCCGCCCGCCTGTACAGCCTCGTCTCCACTATGGATGGCCTGTTTGCAGCGATCGCCGATGCGCCCTCGCCCATGGTGGCGGCCGGTTCCGAACGATTGTAGGCACCCGAGCAGGCCTTGCACTCAACGGTGATAATGCTAATCTGCGCCCGCCGTTGCGGGACCCCGTGACCAACGGCTCCTAATCCGGCTTATTCAGGTCTTCACGCGCGCCCGTTCACCCGAATTCAGACATAGCCACCGACAACACCGGCTCAGGTGGGGAGAAGAATATTTATGGCGAAAATCAAAGTTAAGAACCCGGTCGTCGAGGTCGATGGCGATGAAATGACCCGCATTATTTGGGCGTTCATCAAAGAAAAATTGATCCTCCCCTATCTCGATGTCGACCTGAAATATTATGATCTCGCAGTCGAGACGCGCGACGAAACCAACGATCAAATCACCATCGATGCGGCCAACGCTATCAAAGAGCACGGCGTCGGTGTCAAATGCGCGACGATAACGCCCGATGAAGAGCGGGTTGAAGAGTTCAAACTCCA
>CAUZWH010000470.1:0-2989 GCA_963583675.1 Alphaproteobacteria bacterium | reverse complement strand
ATCGTCAATCCTCCGGAATTGGCGGCGATGTACGGCAAACTGCAGGCTGGCCTCGCGCCCGCGTGACCCGGCTAGTACGAGGACCTTATAGTTTGCGTTAGTTCGGACCCCGGACAGGTGGTCCTCGCGATTGGCGGGTTCTTCGCCGCGCGGTCGCTGCTGCAGCCACGCCCTGCTTAGCAGAACCCGCTCTACCAGTTGGGTGGACGCAGCGTCCACCACTTTAAATTGAGCATTGTGGCAGCGGCGGCCTTTCAGAGAGCCCGCTGTTGTGTAGATCACCCGCGCCGTGCAGCTCGCGGGTGGGGTGATTTACTCAGTTGGTGAAGTCAGGGGCACCCGATCGCTTTGACACGTCGTTCGCACACGCTTCTACCCTTGACAGCACTTATAATCGCGGTGCTTGGCTTTGGACTGACCCCTATCTTTGTCCGGTTGAGCGAGGTCGGACCGGTTGCAACAGCGTTTTATCGTACGCTCCTCGCGATTCCGTTGCTCCTCCTGTGGCTTAGGGCCGATCAGCGTGATGGCACGATAATCGAGTCTCGGCCGTTGCGGCAGGACTATGCGTGGCTGGTCTTTTCGTCGGTGTTCTTCGCCAACATTCTGGCCGTCGGCCAAACCACCTTCGTGATCACGTCGGTGGCCAATGCAACGCTACTTGGCAACATGACGCCGATATTCGTCGTCATAGGGGGCGCGCTTCTGTTTGGCGAGCGGATTACGCCGCTATTCCTCCTCGGGGTCGTGGTGTCGATCGCGGCCGCGTCGGTGCTGGTGAGCGGAGGGCAGATCGATCTCGGCGTCGTTTTATTCGGCGATGGACTGGCGCTGTTCCAGGCGCTCAATTATGGGGTTTATATCCTGCTCCTGAAGCGCGTTCGCCGAACGTTTTCAGCCGCGACGACTGTCACCTGGAATGCGGTAGTGGCAGCGGTGGTGTTGTTGCCGCTCGGCGTCTTTCTCGATGAAGTTGTCGTACCGCTATCAATCGCCGGCTGGGCCGTTCTGGTCGGTATTGCGTTGGTCAGCCACGTGGGCGCACAGAGCTGTCTGACCTACTCGCTGGCGCAGATTTCCGCGTCGCTCGTCGCGGTTAGTATGCTCGGCATCCCCGTGGTCTCGGCGGCTGTTGCTTGGGTGCTGTTGGACGAGCCCATGAGTGTTCTACAAATCATCGCCGGCGCTGCGGTCCTGGTGGGGGTTTTTGTCTCGCAACATGCGCAGGCACGAGCCTCGTGACGATCCGGCTTAGCGTGGCGGATCGTGCCGATCGAGGGTGCGAGTTCGTCTGCCCTGCGTCCAATACGCTCGCCTTTCGCGCAGCTTTCGTAGTACTTCACGATGATGGCACCTTTCAAAATCGGCGTCCTCGATCAATCGCCCGTGCGCAGCGGCGGCACCGAACAGGATGCGGTCGCTGAGACCATCCAACTCGCCCAGGCTTGCGAAGAGTGGGGCTACCATCGCTACTGGCTCGCCGAGCACCACGGCACCGACGGTTTTGCCGGCTCGGCGCCGGAAATCATGATCCCGCGGGTCGCCGATGCGACCTCCCGCATTCGCGTCGGCTCGGGCGGGGTCATGCTAAGCCACTACAGTCCACTCAAGGTGGCGGAGACCTTTCGCCTATTGGAAGTTATGTTTCCCGGACGGATCGACCTCGGCATCGGCCGCGCGCCCGGCAGCGATCAGCTGACAGCCGCGGCGCTTGCCTATGGCTCGCAGATCGGTATCGAGTATTTCCCGACCAAGATTGCCGACATGATCGCCTTCCTCACCGACCAGATCCCGCCCACCGAAGTGTTTGCCCGCGTTCGCGCAACGCCGCGTTCGTCGACGGCACCAGACGTCTGGCTGCTGGGATCGAGCGGCGGCAGCGCGACCTATGCCGCGCAATTTGGCCTGCCGCTATCGTTCGCCCACTTCATCGCGCCCGGCGGCGGCGCCGATGTGATCCGAGCTTATCGCGCGGCGTTTAAACCATCGGAGTTGTACCCGGAACCGCGAGTCAATCTATGCGTGTTCGTGATCTGCGCCGAGCGCAAGGAAGAAGCGCTGCGGCTGGCCAAAAGCCGCGACCTCTGGCGTATTCGCCTCGAGCAAGGTGAACTCGGGCCTTACCCCTCGATCGAAGAAGCTGAGGCCTACGAGTATTCCGAAGCTGAGCAAGCGGGTATCGAGCGCACCCGGGGCCGCACGGTGATCGGGACGCCGGACCAGGTGCGGCCGGCACTCGAGACATTGATAGAAACCCACGGCGCCGACGAACTCATTGTTCTAACAATCACCCACAACTTTGCGGCACGTCTGCGCTCCTATGAATTAATCGCCGAGGCATTCGGATTGGACGGTTAGGACGGAGTCCGGCTCTCGAATGCGATCCGCGGTCCTAACGGTTCTGCACGTGCGTTCTATGGCTCAACCCGTTTAAGTACGCGGCGCGGGGACGAGGTCCTGAGTTTGGGGACCTGTGCATTTTAAGTTGCGAATCGGTATAAACTAGCCGGCACTGCAGATCGCGAGGACGAACGTGACGACCCCCATCATCAAGCACCGTATCGATCATCCCAGCGCATGGAAGTCGAGCGACTTCAAGAGCCAGGATGACTACGCCTTCGACCTCGAGCCGCGCCACATCAAGGCGCTCAACGCTGCGCTCGGCAAGGTGCGCAAGGCGGGGCTTGGGATCGACGACATAACCAAAGCAAACTTTCCGCTCGACGACATTCAAGATTTCATAGATCAGGTGTCGTACGAGTTGATGGATGGGCGTGGCTTCATGCTCATCAGGGGCTGGCCGTTGGATCAGTACTCACTCGAGGATATCGGTGTGATGTACTACGGCTTCGGCGCCCATTTCGGCAAAGGTGCAACGCAGAGTGTCATTGGCGATCGTCTCGGCTACGTGATGGACCATTCCGACAGCGAGCCCCTCGAACGCGCCTACCGCAACAAACACGAACTCTCGCTGCATACCGATTTCAAC
>CAUZWH010000469.1:0-2995 GCA_963583675.1 Alphaproteobacteria bacterium | reverse complement strand
ACAATGCCCTCTCCTTCACACGTATCGAGGGCCGCCGCTAATGACACGAAGTACCGGCACATACTCAGAAAAGTTGACTGAGAATTGTGGCCATACCGACAACGCAGGCAACCCAGGTCAGGGTACGAATCCAAGCAAAGCCGGCGATGTAACACCCTGCGTGGAGGACACGAGCGGCGAAGAAGGTGATCGCTCCAATTGCGGTCACGTCGTTCGCGTTTCCGGTGATATGCGCCACAATCACGAGCGTGGCGAAGACAATTAGATTGTCTGAGTGATTGTCGACGGTTCGATTGATGCGGCCCATCCATCCGGTAACCAGGGGGATGTCGTCCCGATTACCAGCGGCGCCGGCCAGCCCCACGAGCTGTATTACAGCAAACCCTTGGAACAACCCGTAGATCAGGAAAAACAGGATCGTCGACGCAACAAGCATCCAAAGATCAACGGTCATGATCTCGCTCCCGGCGCGCGTTATTGCGGGCGCGGCCAAACCCGCGCCCGCTTAGGAACATACCTCTTCTGTGAACAGTCTAGCGGCGCGCAGCTGCCTTCTTCTTTGTCGGTGCCTTGCGCTTCGCCGGTGCCTTCTTCTCGGCGTATTTTTTACGAACCGTCGTTGTTTCGCCGAGGTAGGCATAGGCTTCGATTTCAAGTTCCATATCAGGGTGCAGCAATTCACCCTTATAGCCATGTGCGATGAAGCCCTTCTTCGGAATGCGCTCCTTGAGAATGCTGTCGACCACCGCGAAATGATCGCGTTTCTTGATGATCATACGCATTTCGTAGATGTCGGAGAGTTTTCCACCGGCGTCTTTCAACACCCGTTCAATGTTGTCGATGGTTTCATTCGTTTGAGCTTTGATACCTTTGACCAACTTCCGCTTCTTCATATCCCCGCGCACGTTGGTCAGTGCCGACGTGCCTGAGATGAACAACCAGTCGTTGCCGAAGCGAACAGCTCGGTCAAAATGGCCAACGGGTGGGGCCAGGGTGTCGGGGTTGTAAATCGTTTTCTTCATCTTCGAGCCTCCTTTATGTCTGCTTATCCATGCGGACGTTACCCTCGGGACTAACCGAGATATTCACCCGCGGCATGCTAACCACATTGCCGAGTTGGTCGAAGGCTATTTTCGCCGCGAGATTGAGAACGCTTAACCCGCTACGTGAGGAGTGCGACAGAAACGAGGAAGATCGGTTGCGACATTTTCGTTTTCAAGTGATGGCGGCGGCGTTCCCGACATCCAGGCCTTGATGTCGGCAAAGGCACGTTCGTTGTCCAACGTTTGCAAGAGCAGATGCGGTCCATCAGCATAGAAAACCGTCGACAATAGCGATTGCCGGATGCGCGTCTGCGCATCACAAACCGACGCCAAGGTGACTGATCCGTCGTTGGCGCCAAACAGCAGCAGCGATGGAACGTCGATCCGCGACGCCGAGATTGACGCCACGTCGGCCAAGGCCATGAGGCCGGCATAGGTGTCGACTCGCACATCTCGCAACACCAATGGATCGTCCCGCAGTCTCGCTGAGGCGACGGCGCTGAGCGTCGGATCTGGGCGCTGGCGCACCCGGGTTTTGTTGCCGGGTGCTGTGATCGTAGCCAGCGACAATAGGGCATCACCGAACGGATTCCGTACGAGCTTACCGCGGACCGCTGGTGCGACGAGAACGATGCCAGCGACCGGAGGCGGATTCGGAGAAGCCATCAAGGCCATGATGACAGCAGCCCCCATGCTCTCGCCCGCCAAGAGAACTCGAGTATCCGGGTTGGCCGCGCGGACCGCAATGATCGCATCACGGAGGTCCCCCACCATGGTTTCCGTGCCCGCCCACAATCCGCGATTGGGCGCACCGCCGAAGCCTCGTTGATCGTAGGCATAAACCGAGACCCCGCGCGCCGCAAACCAACGGCCCAGCTCGTCGTAGGCCTTGTGATAATCGCGAAAACTGTGCAGGGCGATAATAACAGCGTCAGGAGATTGGCGGGCTGGCCATGACGTTAGCGGCAACCGTTCGTTATCGCGGGCAATCAAGTTGCCATCGGCGATGGCTGGTGTGCGTATTGCCGGGCCCGCGGGTTTCAGGACTGGGGCGCAGGCAACCACCGCTGATAGCGCGGCGATACACACGAACAGACGAGCGACTGACACCACGCCGCTTATGAAACGGGGCGAGGTGTTCGCACCTGGAAAACCTCGAGGGCCCACGCACCGAGCCCAAACGTCAAGGCAAAAAAGGTAATCAGCCAGCCGATAATCGGTATCCATCCGACCAGCCCCAGTAAGATGAGGGCCGCAAACAGCGACAAAATTCGCCAGCCACGATGCGGCGTTTCGCCGCGACCGACCAACCGCAACCCATGATCACCGACCCAAAACGCCGTGGTTAGGTAAGCGATGAACAGAGCCGCGGCATAGGCGGCAGCAAGCGTCACAGCCAGCGGGATACCAATGATAATGACAAAGCAAAAAAGGATCGCCGCCGGGATCGAAAAGATCGCGAGCAGGCCGTAGCCGAGCTGCGCCACGCAGCTTTTTCAATGCTACGCGTCGCCGTGCCGAGCGATTCTGGAAAAATAATCATGAGGATCGTCCCGGTCGCGACAAGGCCGACCAGCCATGCAACGCTAAACCCGCCACCAACCAGCCAAGCAACCGATGTGCTCTCGTCTCCCGTGCCCGGGTCCCGCATGCGGCGCGTAATCTCGCCTTCTATCACCGCACCCGCGGCGATTCTCGCCTCTCGCCCAGCGACGTAGCTCAGATTTCCACCGATCCGCGCACCCGGGAGAATATCGACTTCGCCCCCAGCGATCTCAGCATCGCCAGCGATCGATAAGTCGCCGTCGATCCTGCCGGCCACCGATACTTCGCCGCCACTCAAGATTGCCTTGCCGCCGACCACGGTTCCCGGTTGGATGCCCACGCTAAAGGCGCCGGCCACCAGATCTCCACCGATTTTAGTGTCGATATCGACCTGTCCGCCACCGACG
>CAUZWH010000468.1:0-3000 GCA_963583675.1 Alphaproteobacteria bacterium | reverse complement strand
CCGATCCAGCGCGCGTTGACTCACACCGTGTCGCATAGCGTGTACGTGTTCGATCCCGACGGCAATTCGCACGAATTCTATTCCGACGCGACGGAGAACTGGCGCACGACGTATCACGGCGGCTCCGGCGGGTCGGTCACCTCGCCTTGGGATCCGAACGCGGCGCCAGCCGACACCCGCCAGCTTTATCCCGCCGGCGACGATATCCGCCGCGTCGAAACGGCCGCGCTCCACCCGCGTCGCCTCAGCCATTTGGTGTTCGTCACCGGCGACCACGACGAGATGATCGACTTCTGCACCGAGGTCGCGGGATTAGAGATCGCCCACGAGTCCAGCGATGGCGGGCTGGTGTGCATGGCAAGTGCGCGTGCGTCGTATCCGTGCAGCCTGGCGTTGGTGAAGGGCGGCGGGGATATGGCGCCCGGCTTCCATCATGCGAGCTATGAGATTGCCGATGAGCGCGATCTCGCGGCGGCCGAGGCTGCGTTGGTCGCGGACGGTATCGCGATCGAGCGGCGGGTCGACAATGGCGGAAAGCACAGCTTGTTCGTGCGCGACCCCGACGGCATTCGCTTCGAGTACACGGTCGCCCGGTCACCGGATTTCGGTGCTGCCGCGAGTGCGAGCCCGGCGGAACGGCCCTATCTCGTTTAGAAGATGGCGGGCTGGGCTGCCGTGAGACGCTTCGCGCCTAGTCTTGAGATGAAGTGGCTTGTCGTCATCGCACTTTTTGCTCTCGGGTGGTCAGGTTCAGCCAACGCTGATTTCGAGGCTGCGCTAGCCGCGCAGGGCGCTGGCGACTACCAGGAAGCGGCATAGCTGTACCGCCAGTCTGCAGACACGGGAGACCTACGGTCCCTAACCAACCTCGGTTGGCTGTACATGAAGGGGATTGGGGTTAAGAAAGCACCCAAAACAGCGGTCGCCCTTTACCGGCAGGCGGCAAAAGAAGGGCTCGCTGTCGCCCAATACAACCTTGCCCTTGCTTACCGACGCGCGACTGGTGTCGCTAGGGATGAAAAATTAGCGACAGGCTGGTTTCGCCGAGCCGCAAAGCAAGGCCATGTCCGCGCTCAGTACAATCTTGGTCAATCTTACATGCAAGGCGTTGGTGTTGAGCGTGACGACGTTGAGTCGGTGAAATGGTTTCGACGCGCAGCCAGCAAGGCTTTCGATCGCGAGCAATACAGGCTGGGGCAGGCATACCGGAGGGGGCTGGGTGTACCAATCGATCTGGAGCCGGCATTGAAATGGTATTGGGATGCGGCGCGTCAGGGGGATATGCCGGCTTATTATCGGCTGGGACGCGCTTATCAGGTGGGAGAGGGTGTCGATAAAGATCTGGTAGAGGCGTTGGGCTGGTTTCTGCTCGCCGCCAATAGTAGCAAAGGGCGCCTGCAACGATTTGCGACGCATCGTGTCGATACAGTCACCGCAATACTGACAAGCGATCAGCTTGATACTGCCCGCAAGAAAGCGCTTCGTGGAGGCCAAAGAAAATGAAGTGAAGCGATGAACCGCAGTCAACGCGGTTTTTGGACTTGAGTAGATATTTCAGGATTGCGCGTTGTTCATCCCGACGACCGCCGCTTGCGGTGCAGGATCATCGCCACTCCACCGGCCCCGAAGACCAGCAGCAATAGATTTTTGGGAATAGCGAGTTGCCAGGCCGCAGCGGCGGCGGTCGCTGACCGCAGCACTGGGATCACTACCAGGTGCAGTGTTGCGCGTGCTCGCGTCACCACGAGCATGCCAATCGTGAAAATGGTCGTCGGTAGCGGGGTGACGCCGAAGGTCTGCAGGCTGGGTAAGGTGTGTCCGGCCGCCGCCCTATGCGAGCATCGGATAGAGCGCCAAGGCAAGGATCGCAAGCGCCAGGCCGCTCCGTCCGTAGCGGTCGGCATTTAACCGGAATTTGAGCCGGCCGCGAACCGCGCACGTTCAACCGATAAGCACTGCTTGGGCAACGAACAAAAAACCAAACAGCGGAGCGATAAAGTTGATCCGCGCGAAATGCTCGACATGGTAGATCGCACCGGTCCATAGCCACGCCGTAGCTAGAACGAAGGCTATGAACCGATCGCTGCCGGCGCGCGGCCTGACGGCAAGTGCGACGACGATGAGGCCGAGCAGGGTGGCAACGATCTGGGCCGGCCAGATCGCAAGTTGGCGACGAACGCACTATCGGCTGCCCGCGCCGCGTCGCTGGGCGAGAGGAGCACGAATAGAAGGACGGCGGTAACGGCCCGAGCGATGCGACCGGCCGTGGCTTTGAACAAGCGTGCTATTTGGCGATGATCCTACCGCCAGCCTTGGGCGCGACCGTGCCCTCGGCGGCGATGTAGTTCATCACCATGGTTGCCATCAGCGTCGCGCCGGACGCGTCGATGATCGAGCGGCCTTTGGTGAGCGCTGTATAGCCATCTCCGCCGCCATAGATGAAGTCGTTCGTTGCGACGCGATAACTACGCGCAGTATCCAGAGGCTGACCGCCAATTTTTACGTCGCTGACGCGCTTGCCGGCCGCCTGTTTGATATCGTATGCGAAGGTTAGACCGGATACTTGCGGGAAGCGCCCGGCGGTGTCCTCAACCCGGCTGACGCCGTTCTCCAGCGCAGCCAGGAGGTCGGCGCCCTTGAACTCGATCAGTAAGGTGACATTGCCAAACGGCAGCTCGCTCAAGATGTCTTTGCGGGTGAGTTCGGTGCCGGCGGCGTAGGTACGATCGCCGCGGATCCCACCGCCGTTGGCGAAGTCGATCTCGGCGCTGACGCCATCGCGAATGGCATCGGCGATCAGGTTGCCCATGGTGCTTTCGCGTGAGCGAACGGTGCCGCGGCGGCTGTCGAGCTCGATCTCGGTTTTGCCGACGACGACGCCAAGTTTCTGGTCGAGATCGGTCTCATAGGTTTTGACCAAGGCAGCGATTTCGGGATCTGGGGTGATCCCGGCGGTCGAGATGAGTTTCCATTCGGGCCGCATCGAGACCCGCACGCGGC
>CAUZWH010000467.1:0-3014 GCA_963583675.1 Alphaproteobacteria bacterium | reverse complement strand
GTTCGCAGGCCATTGCCAAGCCATAGCCTTTGTGTTCGCCGACCGGCAGCAGCGCGCCCAGCGGCTCATCAAACATCACCGAGGCGTCGTGCGATGGCCGGCCCTCGGCATCGATCACTGTGCCCTCATCGAGTGGGCGATTTTCGTTCATCGCGACACGTGCCTTACCCAGCGCAATCCGCGTGGTCGCCATGTCGAGCAGAAACCTTGGTACGGTTTCGTTGCCGGGAATTGCGATGCAGATCGGGTTGGTTGTGAAACGTGCCGATCGGCCTCGAAACGGCGCCACGATTGGCGGGTGATCGACTGCATTTACGAAGTGAATCGAAATTAAGTCAGCCGCGATCGCCTGCTCACCGAAGGCGCCGACCCGACCGATGTGGTGCGCGCCGGCGAGTGACATCGCCACCAGGCCGAGCTGCCGACAACGCTTGATGGCGATGTCCATCGCCTCAGCCGCGACACGCCCCCCATAGCCGCGGCGGCCGTCGAAGCGCAAAACCATACCCCCGTCGACATCCAGACGAACCCCAGTATTGGGAATGACAAGCCCGGCCATGACGTGGCGTACATACTGCGGCAGCAAGCCAATACCATGGCTATCGTGGCCGGCCATGTTTGCGTCTACCAGATGATCGGCAACGGTCTTGGCCTAGATTTCGTCACTGCCGCCCGCGCGTATGACGGCTGCCCCGATCCGGCGCAACGATTGATGATCGACCCGCGTACACCTGGCCACGTTAGTGTCCTCCCTAACTCGCACACTGCAGGACGCCGATTGCCTATGCAGCTACGTGCATCGCCTGTACCGGATGCAGTTGTAACGCCAACTTCTTAATATGTACTTCGCGCGGTGACGACGAAACGCTGCGATCGAGCTGTTCAGCCCCGATACATTGATTAATACTGTCTAGAGAATGAAGATCGGGTAACAACCCGTGGCGAGACTACACGACGTCGGCCAGTGCCTTTCCAATGGCGTCGATGGCAGATGCGGCCTTGTCGGCGTTGGGTCCACCGCCTTGTGCCATATCGGGGCGTCCTCCGCCGCCTTTGCCACCCAGTTCGGCAACGCCAACGCGCGCCAAGGTAACCGCATCGACTTTTGCACTGAGATCTGCGGTCACACCGACAATTAATGCCGCTTTGCCATCCACCACCGATACAAGTGCCACGACGCCCGAGCTAATTCCCCTTTTGGCTTCGTCGAGCATGCCGCGCAAGTCTTTGGCCGGCACGCCCTCTAACACCTCGGCCCCGTAAGTCACGCCACTTAGATCGCGGGTGGTCAGTCCCCCCGCCGGGCCGCCACCGGCCATTTTACGGCGGGTCTCGGCAAGCTCACGTTCGAGTCGTTTGCGGTCCCCGAGCAAGGCATCAATGCGCTCGGCAACGTCTTGCGGTTTGGCCTTAAGACGCTCTGCCGCATTTCGCAAATATCGCTCCTGGTCCCTGACGTGGCTGAGCGCCGCATCTCCGGCGACCGCTTCAATACGGCGTATACCGGCCGCGACTCCGGTCTCCGATACAATTTTAAAAAGACCTATGTCGCCGGTACGTGCAACATGCGTACCGCCGCACAGTTCGACAGAAAAGGCCGGATCGCGTCCGCCCATACTGAGAACGCGCACCTCATCGCCGTATTTCTCGCCAAATAGAGCAAGCGCCCCCGCCTCAATCGCCTCGTCGTGTGCCATCAATCGGGTTTGCACGGGCTGGTTGCTGCGTATCTGACCGTTGACAGATGCCTCGACAATGCTGAGTTCGTCATCAGAAATGGGCTTGGGTTGGCTAATATCCAACCGTAGTCGATCGGCCGCCACCAGCGACCCTTTCTGCGTAACATGCTTGCCCAATGCCACCCGCAGGGCTGCATGTAGCAGATGCGTCGCCGAATGGTGTGCGTGGATCCGACCGCGGCGCTCGCTGTCGACGCGCAGCTCGACCTGATCGCCGACCGCTAATTCACCCTCCTCCACCCGACCAATATGAACGTGAAGGGCACCGAGTTGTTTTTTTGTGTCGTCGACCACGACTCTACCGCCGGTGGCAGAAAATAGAGATCCGCTATCTCCGGCCTGGCCACCGGATTCACCGTAAAACGGCGTTTGATTGGTAATGATTTGGACATCGTCACCAGTAACCGCACGGTCGCGTTCCACTTTATCGACGAGGATTGCCTCTATACGGCCTTCGGCGATTTCAGTTTCATAACCTAGGAATTCGGACGCGCCGAGGCGGTCGCGGAGATCAAACCAAACATCTTCGGTCGCCGCCGCCCCTGACCCCGCCCAAGATCTGCGCGCCTCCGCCCGTTGACGCTCCATCGCCTCGTTGAAACCGTCGACGTCAACGGCGCGGCCGCCGCCGCGCAACGCATCTTGTGTGAGATCGAGCGGGAACCCATAAGTGTCATAGAGTTTGAACGCGACGTCACCGGCGAGGGTTTCACCCTCACCGAGCTTGGCGACCGCTTCATCCAGTAGACCCAGCCCGCGCTCGAGGGTTTGCTTAAAACGGCTTTCCTCCAACTTGAGGGTTTCGGTGATCAGCGGTTCGGCCCGTTCGAGTTCATCAAAGACCTGACCCATTAGGCCATTCAACGCTGGCACCAGGCGCCACATCAACGGATCTTCGCAACCAATCATATGGGCGTGCCGCATCGCCCGGCGCATGATACGCCGTAAAACGTAGCCGCGACCTTCATTTGATGGCATCACGCCGTCAGCAATCAAAAAACAACTCGCACGCAAGTGATCAGCAATAACGCGATGCGACACTGCATGCTCGCCATCCGGCGAAGTATTGGTCACGTCCGCCGACGCCTCAATCAGACTTCGCAGCAGATCCGAATCGTAGTTGTCATGTTTTCCCTGGAGGATCGTAGAAATGCGCTCCAGCCCCATCCCCGTGTCAATCGACGGTTTGGAGAGGTTGATGCGTTCGCCCCCGGCAATTTGCGCATATTGCATGAACACCAGGTTCCAGATCTCGACATAGCGATCACCGTCTTC
>CAUZWH010000466.1:0-3018 GCA_963583675.1 Alphaproteobacteria bacterium | reverse complement strand
CGCCAGCCAACTGACCAGGTCAGCCAGGGTTCCCGCGACGATGGCAGCCGCGGCAGTACCCAGTGAACCGAACAGCCCGCTGACGCCGAGCGAACGACCGCGTTTCTCCGAATGCTGGACCAGCCAGGCAATTCCGACCGGATGGTAGATCGACGCGAACAGGCCCATCAGGGTTAGGCCGATGAACAATCCTATAGTCGATTGGGCGAGACCAGTAATGATCGCTGCGCCGCCGGCGCCGAAGAAAAACGCAGGCATCATCTTCGATTGGCTCCAGCGATCGCCGAGCCAACCCGCGGGTAGCGCGGCTGCACCGAAAAGAACGAAGCCGGGTACCGACAACCACTGAAGGTCGGCTTAGCTCATCGCAAACTCATCCTCGAGAACGAGAACAACCGTCGCATAGAGCAGAATGAGAAGATGCGTGGTGCTATGGCCAAGGGAACCAAAAACCAGCGCGACGCGGCTTTCTTTCGCCGTCATCTAGATCCTCTGATGTCTTGTGAAGACGTAGATCGAGAGGCCTTTCAAAGTACGAATTCCTTGCGTTGCCCTTGTTGATGAGCGAGCCAGAGGCACATCGTCAGAAGCACCATCGCACCGGCTTGATGTGCGACCGCAAGGGGGAGTGGGACCAAATAAAGCAAGGTGGCCACGCCGAGGCAAACCTGTGCAACGACCGCCAGGAGCATCGCGTGACCCAGCGGTGACCCGGTCTGATCGGGGTCTATATCGATCGCGCGACCGCGGATCGCTCTAAACCACGCGATGAGAACCAGAAGCACGCTTGCGAGGGCGAGACATCGGTGCATGAATTGCACAGTCGTTACGTTCTCTCCAAAATTGACGAACCACGGAGCTTGGTCCAGGAGGCCTTCGGGTATCCAACGGCCATCCATTAGCGGGAAACTATTATAGATCAGGCCGGCATCAAGCCCCGCGACGAGAGCGCCTGACATCATGGTTAGAAACGCGAATGCCGCAGCAAGGTAGGTGGCGCCGGCCGCGTTGCCCCCTTTCCTGCCCACGACAATAATCCGTTCGGGAACCAAAATTCCCAGTGCCGCGCGTAAAAGGAAGCCATAGATCAGAACAGCAAGCCCGAGATGTGCAGCGAGACGGTAATGACTCACCTCAGGACGATCCATCAGCCCGCTCTGCACCATGTACCAACCGAGCGCACCCTGCAGCCCACCCAACATGAAAATACCGATCAGCCTGAGCGCCAGCCGCGATGTCAGGTTTCGCGTTGCCGAGAAATATAAGAAGGGCACGAGAAATACGACGCCGACGGCGC
The DNA here is from genome assembly GCA_963583675.1 of Alphaproteobacteria bacterium. Classification (GTDB taxonomy): domain Bacteria; phylum Pseudomonadota; class Alphaproteobacteria; order SHVV01; family SHVV01; genus CAUZWH01. The sequence continues at coordinate 1,721 of CAUZWH010000466.1, read as the reverse complement.
GGCCCAACAGGCGATGCGAATATTCGAGCCAATAGATTGATTTGAACTCGCTCAGCGTCATGTCGGGGTTGATCTGCTGGAATTCCGGAAACTGGCGGTACGCGGCAAAAGCCTCTTGCCATCCCGCTGTCGACAGTAGCGGCAACACGCCGCTGAGCAGGTCCCATTCCACGATCGATAACCCCGAATCGGTGAGGCGCGTCAGGCCGCCGAGGACCACCATCGCAAAAACCAAGGCACAACACAGCAATAGCCATAGGCCCACAAGTATTGGAGGCCGCTTGGGGCCGGGCGCAGCATGCGGCGGCCGTGCGGACCCAGCGTCGGTCATCGTTTGGTGACCCGCTTCACGAGGCCGAGCAGGCGTTCCATACCACGGTCGCGAACGCCCAATTGCCGAAGGTGCTCAAGGGTGTTGGACAGATACTCGCGACACGGCCCGCGCTCCCCATGAGCATGCGCGATGTGAAAGGCGGCATCCTCGGGAGCGATCCGACCAGCATATTGGAGATGCTCTCGCCGCGCAACGAATGTGACCGCGCGCACCCGACGATCGGTGAGTTCCAAGTTGACCCAGCGCGGCACGTAGCAACCCGTGAACATCTCGCGTCGCCAAATTAGGTCGAATTCGGATTCGGCTTGGCTTCGTCTAACGCGGTAAGCGATACCACGACAGGCACCACCGGCTTCAAGTCCCAGCGCAAGTCCGGGTCGCTCTGGGGTTCCTCTCGCCAATTGTGTCCACACGCAAAAACTGCGGTGGTAACCCCGCAATAATGCCGATTCGGATTCGCGGTAGCCGAATACGTCACGGTCCCACATCAGCGAGCCATACGTGAAAACCCAGGGATCACCTTTGGGTAAATCGGCGAGGATTTCAATTAACGAGGCATTGCGCTCGGCGTCGGGTAGCGCAACGAACGGTGTTTTGAAGCGGACAGCACCCTGGCGCGTCGCCCGCGTATTCAAGATGTCGCGTCCTGTAGGAACGGCTCGCGCTTGACGTTGAAAGCGACCGAGATCCGAGGTCGATCGCCACCATAGGGCTGCACGTCGTGGCCAAGATAATTGGGGAACACAACCATCAAAACCGATACCGGCCGGAAGGCGTGGTAGTCGGGGGTCAAGCCGGGAAAGAAGGTCATGGTCGCGGCCACGATCGGATTCTGCAAAATCAACAATCCGCTATCCCTGTCATTGGCATCACCCGCATCGACGTAATACACACCCGACCAGGTACAACCGGGATGGACGTGCCCACGATTGCAGTGGCCGCGCCGGCTAACATTGGCCTAAGTCGTGATACGCCATCGAATCGGTTCTTTGCCGCCGCAAACCTCGTAGTAGCGCAACGTCGCGGTATTTACGAGTTCGCCGATTCGGCGGATGAGTTCCCGGCCGGGCGTTCCCGCCCATTGATCCAAATCGCCCACCGAATGCCAGCCGCCGATATTGCTGCGATTCTCCGGAGACTGGCGCTCTTTGTTGAGGATGATTTGACGGAGCTCGTCGTTCAGTTGGTCGGCATTCTCCCAAACCCGTTCAATGATCGGTGTCGTAAAGAGGTGTTGCAGCTTGAGGTTTGAGGGTTCCGACACCGTGTCAACCTGCGCCCATCGCCACAGGTCATCGGGTCGGATACCGCACTTGAAAGATTCCGAGATCACGGCTGACCGGAGTAGCCGGGGCCCCCCGCCTTACGCGCTTGTCGCAGTGCGAAC
>CAUZWH010000465.1:0-3022 GCA_963583675.1 Alphaproteobacteria bacterium | reverse complement strand
TTGCTCGTGGCGGCACAGGATGAATTCAATAGAGCTGTCCATTAGTGACAGCATGATGTCGGCGTTTTCTTCGCCGGGTACACCGTAGATTCGCTCAACACCTTCGGCTTCCAGACACTTGACGAACAGATCAGACGCTTTCATTGAAGTCCCCCTTCAGAGTATGTGGCTGCTAGAGCTGCCAGTAGTTGAGCAACATGCCTCCCGCACTCGGTTCCCGCATGATAGTTCACTTCATACATATTTGTTATGCAGCGATTTACCGCGAGAGGGCCTCGTAAATGGCGGTGTAAGCACAAACCTAGATGAACAAGCATCACGCTCGAAGTGGCGCGAGCTTTAGCCTAGATTACCCTATTTGCGAAGGCATTCAACCGCCGGTCACAACAAAAACCGCGCCAAACGCCAGGTAGAGAGGGAACCATTTTGAAGAAAGTCGCGATCGGCATCGGTGCCGTTGTTTTCATTGTGTTGGCCGTTGCACTGCTGGCACCGGTGTTTATCGACCTCAACGACTTCAAACCTGACATTGCTCGAGAGGTTGAAGCGGCGACCGGTCGCAAGCTTGTCATCACCGGCGATATCGACGCACGGGTGTTGCCAAGCCCGGGGGCTACGGTGCGCGGTATCCGATTCGCCAATATCGATGGGGCGTCAAACGCCAATATGGCAACGCTCGACTCGGTCGAGGTAGATCTCGCGCTCGGACCTTTGCTTAGTGGTGAAATTCAGATTCGCAGTATCACGCTTGTAAAACCGGTGATCGCGATCGAGGTCCTCGCGGATGGCCGAAGCAGTTTGGATATTGGGTCGGGTGATGGCGGCACGGACGCAAACACCGCCGCGACCGCGACGCCCGACAGTGCCAGCCCCGCGATCCGGATCGACCGCGTCGTCATCGAGCAGGGCTCGATTTCCTATCGCGATGCCAAATCCGACGACGTTATTCAAATTGAGGCGATTGACGCCACGCTATCCGCGGAAACGCTACGAGGCCCATTTGCGGGTGTCGGCGAACTTATCCTGCGTCAGGTGCCGATCAATTTCACTTTTAGCGCCGGTTCACTCGCGGCGAAGGGGCCGATCGCACTATCGGCCGAAGTCGGTGTCGGCGACGCGGAAGCCAAACTCACATTCAGAGGGAGAGCCAGCGAGCCGACTCCCGCTGCCCACATCGAAGGCAAGCTGACGCTCGGCGGTGGCGACCTCGGAAGATTGATGGATGTCGTTACGCAACTAGCTGGGGCGGCGGCCGGGGATTTCCCTAGGATTTCTAAGTCCTACTCACTTACGGCCGGAATTGATGCAACAAGCCGCGCTGTTGCGCTCAACGATTTTACCTTCGAACTCGGGGACAGCAGCGCCCGGGGCGCGATCAATGCGGCGCTCGGTGACCAAATTCGCGTCGATGTCGCGCTGTCGGTCAATCGACTGGATGCGGATGGTTTGTTGGCAGAAATAGCGACTGGTCAGTCGGCCAAGGAAGCAGCGCCCACAGCTCCAAAACCCAAAGAATCCACGATTATCGAGCCGATTACCTTCACCCTCCCGGAAAACCTCAATGGCAGCGTGATCCTGGAGGTGGAGGCGCTGACCTATCGTAAGCACGTTGTGCGTCGGGCGGCGATCGACGCAGCGATCGAAAACGGGGTCGTGAAACTTCAGCGTTTGGCGGCGCAGCTTCCCGGCGGGTCGGATCTCACGATTGAGGGGTTGCTAACAACGCAAGATCGCGCACCTCAGTTCGAGGGCAGCGTTAGCGTGAAATCCGACAATATCCGTGCCGTCCTTGACTGGCTGTCGGTCGACACCACGAGCATCGCCGTCGATCGGTTGCGCAAGTTTGTACTGTCGAGTCGGGTGCGGGTCACAGCGGATGTTGCCCAGGTCTACGACATTGATCTGATCCTCGATTCGACCAAGATCACGGGGGGCACCGCTTATGCGTTTCGCACCCGGCCATCCTTTAGTATAGCCGCTACGCTTGATCGATTGAATCTAGATGACTATTTGCCTGGCCTCGCCAGCGGGCAAGCCCAGGCTGGCGGTGGTAAGGCGGCAGACGAACCTGCGAAGTCAGAGCAAACGGCAACGGCTACGCCGCTCGCGGTTCTGGATTCTTTTGATACTAATTTGAAACTCAGTGCGGGATCGCTGACCGCCAACGGGATTGCCGTACAGGGATTGAAGATCGACTTATCGCTGCTGGCCGGTGAACTCACGGTTCGGGAATTGAGTACGACCAGCGCGGTGGGGGTTGCGGTGGCGCTATCGGCCCGCGGCCGAAACTTCTCCGAAGATCCCACCATCTCCACCGACTTCAACATCACGATCGCCAAGCCTTCACGGGCCGCACGGGCGTTGGCGATCAGCGAGCCAATGATCGCGCGACTCGGAGAGGTATCGGCCAAGGGTTCTATTTCCGGTTCGGCCAAGTCGCTGTCGGTCAACACGACGCTCGCCGTCAAGGGGCTTAGCGCGGTTGCCTCGGGAACGATCGGAGGGATTGGGCTGGGAGGGCCGGACGAAACGCCTGTTTTCGATCTTTCGCTCAATCTTTCGAGCCCGAATCTAGCGGCGTTCGTTCGACGCCTTGATCCGACCATCAATCTCGATGTCAAAGGTGCGGTGGGCGCAATCGGCAAAGTCAAAGGCGGGCTTGAAGCGCTGGATGTTGACCTGGCGCTTAATGCCGCCGGTGCGCAGATGAGTGCAGCGGGTGCGATCAAGCCGCTAGCCGGGCCCGAGTACAGCCTCCAACTTGCGCTGTCCCATCCCGACCTTGTGAAGTTTCTTGCCGACGTCGGCGTCGACTATCGGCCCGCGGCGACCAATCTCGGCGGTATCTCGATCAAGACCGCGGTGCAGGGGAATCCTCTGCAGGTAACCCTGAGTGGGATGGACGGCAAAGTCGGTCCGGCCCGTTTCTCGGGCGACGTAGCATTGGGATTTGGTATTAAGCGGCCTCGCCTCGACGCCAACATACGGACCAGCGAAATCTTGCTCGATCCGTTCTTGCCGC
>CAUZWH010000464.1:0-3030 GCA_963583675.1 Alphaproteobacteria bacterium | reverse complement strand
AGCGGCGCGCGAGGACGCCCAACAACATAGCTGAAGTGAGGAGCCTGAATCAACGCTTGCAGCGCGCATCGGCCGACCGGATTGGGACAGCGCCGGATGGTTTGGCAGGCTTGCGCAAGCGCCGCGAAGCGGCTATCCCGTTGCCGATAAGCCTCGCATGCATTGCCGCCTGCGGTAACGGCCCTAAATAGACCTCAAGGGATCGCCCAATGACCTCGTTTAATGATCGTGAAAAAGCCGAAGAAGCCAAGTTTGCCCACGACGCGGAGCTCGGCTTCAAAGTCAATGCGCGCCGGGTAAAGCTGCTCGGATTATGGGTCGCCGAGCACCTCGGCATCACCGGCGATGCGGCGGATGCCTACGCCCGCGACCTGGTCCAGGTCGATTTCACTGAACCCGGCCAGGAGGACGTCTTTCGCAAGGTATGGGCCGATCTCCAGGCCAAGGACGTCAAAGTTTCGGAACAGCAGGTGCGCAGCGAGATGGCCCGCCTCCACGACGTCGCCGCCGAACAACTCCAAAAACAGGCCGCCAAAGGCTGATATCTCGTTGTGGCGCCTAGCCAGCCGCAGCGGCCTTGACCGCTGGTGCTTGCGCACCAAAAACGCGCGCAAATATGTCGTCGACATATCGCAAGTGATGGTCGAGATCAAACAGCGCCTCGATTTCCGTAGGCTTTAGAACCTCGGCGATTTCGCTGTCCGCCTTGAGCAGGTCAAGGAAGCCGGCATTTTCCTCCCACACGCGCATGGCGTTGCGTTGCACCGCCGCGTAGGCGGCCTCGCGGCTCATGTCGGCCTGGGTTAGCGCCAGCAGCACCCGCTGCGAGTGAATGAGTCCGCCCAGGGCATCGAGATTGTGCCGCATGCGCTCGGGGTAAACGATAAGGTTTTCCATCATGCCGGCCAGCCGGCTGAGCGCGAAATCCAGCGCCTGCGTCGCATCGGGCGCAATCACCCGCTCGACCGAGGAATGAGAGATGTCGCGCTCGTGCCATAGGGCCACATTTTCTAATGCCGGGATCACGGTTGCGCGGACCAGGCGGGCCAGCCCCGTGAGATTCTCCGACAGCACCGGATTGCGCTTATGCGGCATCGACGACGAGCCCTTCTGCCCGGCCGTGAAGGCTTCCTCAGCTTCGCGCACCTCGGTGCGTTGCAGATGGCGGATTTCGGTTGCCAACCGCTCCACCGAGCTCGCCACCACCGCCAACACCGCGAAATAAGCGGCATGGCGGTCGCGCGGCACGATTTGCGTCGAAATCGGCTCCACCGCCAGCCCTAGCGCCTGCGCGACATGGGCTTCGACCGCGGGATCGATATTGGCAAAGGTCCCGACCGCCCCGGAGATGGCGCATACCGCGATTTCCTCGCGTGCCGCCTCTAGACGTGCGCCCGCGCGATCGAATTCGGCATAGGCTTGCGCCATTTTGAGCCCGAAGGTCGTGGGCTCGGCGTGGATCCCATGGCTACGGCCGATACAGGGCGTGTCCTTATGGGCGAGCGCTTGGGCGTGCAGCGCGCGTTTAACCCGCTCGAGATCGTCGGCCAGCAGATCGGTCGCCCGCACCAGCTGCACGCTGAAGCAGGTATCGAGCACGTCCGACGACGTCATGCCTTGATGAACAAAGCGCGCTTCGTCGCCGACATGCTCGGCCAGGTTGGTGAGAAAAGCGATAACGTCGTGCTTGACCTCGCGTTCGATCTCGTCGATCCGCGCCACCTCAAAGCGGCCGCGTTCCCGCAAGGCGGCAGCGACTCCCGGCGGGATAATTCCCAACTTCTCCTGCGCCTCACAAGCCAGCGTTTCGATTTCAAGCCAGATCGTGAATCTGGTTTCCGGCGCCCAGATGGCGGCCATTTCAGGTCGGGTGTAGCGGGGGATCATGCGTCTTTAGTACTTTCTATTGGGGTTCGATCGGACCGGCGCCGATCATATCACGGGCACTTAAGTGAAAGCACTTCTCCGGCACCGACGGCGTGGGTTACCCTTAGCGGCCTCTACGATCAAGCGGGGGAAAGCGAATGGACGCCAATGGCTGGATCATCGCCGGAGTTGCCGGCACCTCCTATGGTCTTTTCCTGGTTATCCGCACGGTCCTGCGCGACCTCACCACCCACCGTGACCAGTTTACGGCGACGCGCCACTACGGCCCCTACGCGCCCCTGGTTCTCCTGTTCGCATCGACATTTCTTGCCTTCGTTCGCTACTACCCAACGCTCAAAGCGAGCCGTCCGGACGATCCCCTGGTGCTGCTCTCAACCCTCAGCTACGCGATGTCCTACTACTTCCTCGCCGGCCTGATCAGCGTGATTATGCCGGCCGCGCGCAGCGACGGCGTCATCCGCAACAAAACCTGGGCGGTCGCGCTGGCGACCCTGTGGCTGCTGGCCTTCTTCGCCAACGAGCGCGTGGCCGGCTAGAACTCGCAATAACCCCTCACCCCCGCCCTCTCCCCAGTGGGGCGAGGGCGTTTGGTTGTACGCGCCGCAAAAGCCCTCGCCCCTCGGGGAGAGGGTTGGGTGAGGGGGCTGCCAAGCCCACTAACGCTACTAACTACGAGCGTCCGCGCTGCGCCGCGGCGAGACGAATCACCCGATCCGTTTCTGACCACAGCTCAAACGGCTCCAGCGCATCCAGCGCGGCCCACGTCACCGCTTCGGCGTCGTCCGCGGCGACCGCCTCGCCGGCCCGCCATTCGGCGCGGACGTCCACCAGGGTGTAGTGATATTGCGTGCGATCCACGTCGTCTTGGGTGATCGAATCGACGACGTCGACCAGCTCGATCACCTCGACGGTCAACCCGGTTTCCTCAAAGATCTCGCGCGCCGCGGTGGCAAAGAAGGTTTCGCCGACCTCTTGCAGGCCGCCCGGGATGCTCCAGATACCCTGGCGTGGCGGTCGCGCCCGCTTGATCAACAACACCTCATCGCCTTTGAAGACGACGGCGCCGACGCCGATAAAAGGGCGTTTGGGATAGCTGCGATCGCCGCGGTCCATGCAGGCTGACGTTGAGTTGGTCGAATCCAT
>CAUZWH010000463.1:0-3031 GCA_963583675.1 Alphaproteobacteria bacterium | reverse complement strand
AAGCGGCATAACATCAACCAGGATGAGCCAGAGCCTCCGTTAAAAAAACGCCTCGACAGTCCCATTCATTCCGACGACGGACCGGCCACGACCTTATTGATCTGTGCTTCACGACGGGTGAAGTCCTTACGCTCGCCGTCGAAGAGATTCTGGGTAACAGTTAGCGTCAGTTGATCGCGCTGGATCGTCTCGATGGGTGGCGACGCACGTGTTCCGGGTGAATCAACGTTTTCGACCCCGGTGTCGGAGCTCAGAGAAACTGTCGGCAGAAACGCTGCTGTGGCGCTGTTAATACCTTCACCGGCAGCGAGGATTCGTTCTCGATCGGCGAGGATTTGAGGATGGGCCCTAATCAAACGTGCCAGTTCGTCCTCGAGACCGATGGCGAGAACGGGTGCCGATGCCAGGAAAATTGGCATCCAGGCGACGGTGGCAACGACCAAGATTCCGAGCTTTCGCATCGCCATGTGATCTTCCGCCGACAACCGACGCTTCGCAATCGGACCAACCGATCGGCTAGGGGATCAGGCAAGCCCGTGATTCATTACAACGAACGAAAAAACCAAAGAATTATAGTTACATAGAAAGCTTTATCGATCTAATTCATGAATAAAAGCCAAACTCCCGCAACCATCCGCAGGTGTGACGGCCGTACTTTCGCGAGATCCGTAGCGCGACTATGGTATCGTCAACAAAATCTGGGCTTGAGGCCAAAAGCCGGGCGAACGAGGTAGAATATGGCAGTTTCCCGCGCCGACGTCAGCGATGTGCCGATTGACGACGAAGTGGAGAGCATTTGGACGAGACTTACCAAGCGTTTTGGTCAGCGCCGTGAGTCAGCCGTTCATCATTCGTTGTGGTGGCATATTGCTCATTGGTTCGGCCACGGACGATGGATCGGCATTCTCGTTCTTTTAGCTTTGGGTGTGTTGCGCGGGGTCGATCCCCTACCCGTCGAGGCTTTGAGAAACCGGACGTTCGACGTTTACCAGCAAATTCAACCGCGCCCGTTTCCCGAGCCGATGCAGACCCTCATCGTTGATCTCGACGAGGAAAGTCTCAGCGAACTCGGGCAATGGCCGTGGCCGCGTAACCTGGTAGCGCAAATGCTCGCCAATCTTATGAACATGGGCGCGGCCGTGGTTGGTTTCGACATTTTGTTCTCAGAGAAAGACCGCATGTCGCCGGGTGAGTTCGCCGCTTCGAGCCCGTTGCTGGACAAAGAGACGCGGGAGAAGCTCTCCAAACTCACCAGCAACGATGTAATCTTTGCCAACGTGCTTAAACAGTCGCGCGCTGTGCTCGGCCAGTCCGGCTACCACGAGCTCGTCACCGGCGCCACTCAACGTAAGTTCAAGAAAGCCCCGTTTGCCCATAAGGGACCTGATCCGCGACCCTTCATCCCAACGCTGGCTAGTATGATCAGGCCGGTCGAGGAACTCGAGCGTGCCACCCAAGGCGTCGGGATGATAACGGTTTATTCGGACTCGGACGGTGTCGTGCGACGGGTGCCGATGATGGTCGAAGTGGCTAATTCAGTTTTTCCGGCGCTATCGCTTGAAATGCTCCGTGTTGGTTTGGGTAACAGGCCGTTTCTTGCGGTCTCCAACCAGGATGGCGTTCAGGAAGTCATCCTTACCAAGCAGTTCCGCATCCCAACCGACAGAAATGGCAACACGTGGGTCTATTTCACGGCGGTGGATCGGGAGAAACGTTACGTCTCGGCCAAAGACGTCATTAGCGGGGCGATTGACAAGGAGCGCGTGGCGGGCAAGTTGGTTTTGATCGGGACGTCGGCGATGGGTTTGAAAGATATTCGGAACACACCGATTGACCCGGCGCTGCCGGGTGTTGAGGTTCACGCCAATATTCTGGAAACCATTCTTACCAAGACGTATCTCAGGCGGCCCGGCGACTCGCTCGGTAAGGAGATATCGATCGCGCTGGTTGCCGGTATTTTGATGATTATTTTTGTGCCGCTCATCGGTGCCGGTCTGACTTTAGGGCTGGTCGTCGTCATTGTCGGCGGCTTGATCGGCTATTCGTGGCTGCAGTTCACGGACAACCACACGCTGTTTGATATCACCTATCCCGGGTTGTCGACCATGCTGTTGTATTCGTTGCTCACCTACACCAGTTATGCCGAAACCGCGAAGGAACGAAAACAAGTTAAGGGTGCTTTTGGACAATACCTTTCGCCTGCACTGCTCGAACAACTTGCCGATGATCCCGATCGACTCCAGCTCGGCGGCGAGATGAAAGAGATGACCATAATGTTTAGCGACATTCGAGGATTCACGACAATCTCGGAACAGTTCAAGGAGGATCCGCAAGGACTCACGAAGCTTATTAATCAGTTCCTCACGCCCATGACGGACATGATCATGCAGCGCAAAGGGACGATCGATAAGTATATGGGCGACTGCATTATGGCGTTCTGGAATGCGCCGATGGAGGATGAAGATCACGCAAAACACGCCTGCGATTCGGCTCTTGCGATGTTCACGGCGCTCGAAGGTATCAATGACGACATCCGCCGCGATGCCGAGGAGGAGGGCCGCAAATTTTTCCCGCTGAACGTCGGTATAGGAGTCAACTCCGGTGATGTCGTCGTCGGGAACATGGGTTCGGACCAGCGTTTTGACTATTCGGTACTGGGCGATGCGGTGAACCTGTCCGCGCGACTGGAAGGCCAGTCTAAAAACTATGGTGTTGGCATCGTGGTTGGCGGTGACACGGTCCGACTCGTGCCCGACGATTTCGCTTTCATCGAACTCGACCTAATCGCGGTGAAAGGCAAGGTGGAGGCGGTTCGAATCTTTACATTGCTCGGCGCGGACGAGGTTGTTGGCGATCCCGACTATCAAGCGTTCCAGGCTAAGCACATCGAGCTGATCGACAGCTACCGCGGTCAGGACTGGACGCGCGCTAAGGACCTGGCCAAGGAATGCCGCGCAATCGAAACGTATGGTTTGGGCGTGCTCTACGATCTCTACGACGAAAGGCTTGACGAATATATTGCCGATCCGCC
>CAUZWH010000462.1:0-3036 GCA_963583675.1 Alphaproteobacteria bacterium | reverse complement strand
GCGGGCTTATCTGTTCCCGCATAGGCAAACACCACATGATCAAGGCTTAAAGACACGCCGCCTGTTTCCTTGCCCAAAACATCTACCCCGGCGCCATCGGTGACCGGCACGTCTTCTTGATCCACCGCATGTAGACGCCGCGTCGACCCCAACGTATCAGCCAACTGGCGGCCAATATTAGCAATTTCGGACACCGGTAGAAACGCGGACATCGCCAACACGCTCATCAAGGGCAGGATCGTCCGGTCAATCGCGCCGTCCGCGACAAGCCCAAGCCCAGTGACGACAACCACCAGACCGCCCAGTCCCGTCGCGGCTTCAAGGATCGACGTCTGCAGAGACAAATCGCTGAAAAACGGCAGGCGCAAGGCGTGATGGGCTTTGACCCGGTCGATAAATTGCCGCCCCCGTTCATCTTCCTGTTGAAACGCCGTTATTTCGCCAAGGCCCTGGATCGTGTCGACGCTATGCGCATTCAAGTCACCTAGCGCCTCTCTCGCACGCGATCCCAGCCTGTCGATTCGACCGCGCATAAAAAATGGACTGAGGCTGACGATGGCCAGAAACGGCGCCAACGCCAACGCCATTTGCCACCCGAACGACGCTAATGTCACCAACACCGCCGCGGGCACCAATAATGCGACGAAGGCGGGTGCCACCGTGTGAGCGAAGAAGAATTCAACCGTTTCCACATCCTGGGTCGCCATGGACACCAGATCGCCTGTACGTCGCCGCACCAGATAGGCCGGTGCCAACCGGTCGAGTTTCTTGAACAGCGCAACGCGCATTTCCGCCAGCAAACGGAATGCCATGTGATGCGCCGTCCAGGATTCAAACCAATGCAGTATTCCCGCCAACGGCGCCATGACCGCCAACACAATCAACAACGTATCGAACGAATCGCCCCGCTTCACCGACGCGACGATCAACGCACTTATCACGCCAACGCCGATCAACGCCGCCACCCGTGTGACGCCCAGAACAAAGGTTAAAACCAACTCCGCCTTGTACGGAACAATATGCCCGAACAGCGACTTGATCGCCCCGCCCCACCCCAGCCCTTCGGCGCGAAGAATAGAGTTGGTTGGCTCCGCAGGTGCCTCGACTCGACGCATTTCGGCACCTGGAACTTCGGCTTCCTGCGCCCCCATATCCTCGTCGCGCAGAAACGGTTCAACCGATTCCGCTTGTTCCGCCTGGCCTTCCATCAACCGGAAATAAACTCCGCGCGCGGCCATAAGTTCGCTATGAGTCCCGCTTTCTGCAATACGACCTTCGTTCAAGGCCAATATCCGGCCCGCACCGATCACGCTGGACAGGCGGTGGGCGAAGATCAAGGTGGTGCGGCCCTTCATCAACCGGTCGAGCGCGTCCTGGATAACCGCTTCGTTTTCCGCATCCACCGACGACAGGGCCTCATCCAGCACCAGGATCGGCGCATCGCGCAGCAAGGCGCGGGCGATGGCGATGCGTTGCCGCTGCCCGCCCGATAGCTTCAATCCGCGTTCGCCTATGACCGTGGCGTAGCCTTGTGGCAATTCTTCGATGAAGACAGTCGCGTTCGCCGCGCGCGCCGCCGCGTCTAAGTCTTCACGACTAGCGTCCGGGCGCCCAAAGCGGATATTGTCCTCAACCGTGCCGTGGAACAGATAGGTGTCCTGCCCGACAATGGCGAGTTGGCTGCGAATATCAGCGAAGCTCAAATCCCTCAGATCATGCCCGCCTAGGCGGATTGTCCCCGCGTTGGGGTCATAGGTGCGCAACAGCAGCTTGACGATGGAGGATTTCCCAGCGCCGCTGGGACCGACAACGCCAATCCGTTCGCCCGCGCCTACCTTGAACGACAAATCCTCATGCGCCGCACCGCGCCCGCCCGGATAAGCGAAGCGTACGTGATCGAATTCCACCGTCGGCGCAATCTCCCCTACCGAAACGCCGGCTGTATCGCCGATAATAGGCGGTTTGGAGTCGAACAAACTCATAATGCCAATTGACGCCGCGTGCCCCACCATGCCTTGATGCATGAGCGAGCGCATGTCGCGCAGGGGCCGGTACACTTCGATACCCATCATGAGGATGATCAGCAACGCCTGCACGCTCATGGTGCCATCGACAACCCGGTACGCCCCCAACGCCAAGGTCGACGCGACGCCAATAGCGATGCCCGCATCGGTAATGCCGCGTGACAGTGAATTCGTCGCCAATACCCACAAGGTGCTGTGGAACAGCGTGTGCGCTTTTTCCTCCAACACCTTGGTGCGCGCCGCGCTTTGGCCAAAGGATTTTAACGTGCCCAAGCCTTGAATCGAATCCAGAAACTCCGCCGCGAACGCTTTATACGCCTTCGACCGCGCCATGCTGTTGTCGCTATCCCACCGGTGCCAGAGCTGCGGCGCGGCAAAGGTGACCAAAGCAAATACCGTCAACATGGCGGCGACCGGCACATCCAGGAAGGCAACGAAACAAAAGATACCAATCGGCGTCAGAATGGACACAAAAAGCTGGGGCAGATATTGCCCGAAATAGGTTTCAAGCTGCTCCACTCCATCGACCAGCGACAGGATCACGTCACCGGTGCGTTGCAGCCCAAAATGCGCCGGGCCCAACTCGACGACCTTGGCGTATAGTTTTTCCCGCAGATGTAGCTGCACCTTGGCCGCCGTCTTGTGCGCGACCATATTGCGTCCGTATTCCAGAACGCCGCGCAACACCATGATCGCCGCGACGAGGATGAACGGCTCAATCAGCGATTCCAGCGTGTCGCCTCGGAAAATTTTCGCCAAAACCCAGCCCAGTAGGGCCAAGCGGGCGACGCCAACCGCCGCCGACAACAAACCAATGAACACCGACCAGAAAATCCGCCAGCGGACACCTGTGGTGAATTGCCAAAGACGGCGGTCGAAATACAAGGGCTTCTCCGTGATCAGGTGAAAGGAAGGCCCGACGGGCCTAATAGAGTTAGGTAGCGCCAACATCGCAAAAGGCGAGCCATATTCCCTCGCGCCACCGCGTTATTTATTTTATTCGAAAGTTTTT
>CAUZWH010000461.1:0-3043 GCA_963583675.1 Alphaproteobacteria bacterium | reverse complement strand
AACATCGAAGCCCGGGTCGCGTACCAGCACCAATCCGCTCTCGCCATCGGCAGCGGTCTCGACCAGGTGACCGGCTTCGGTCAGTCCCCGCGCGATATAGCGCGCGGCTTCGGGATCGTCTTCAACAACCAGGATTCGCAACGTTCGGCACTCCGGTATTCCCCACATTCAGATGCGGTTACGGCCAACAGGTGCCGCAACCCGAATATTGAGAGTGCTTAGACCCTTGTCCAGGGCACGGGGCCGAGAACCCGCTTCCGAGCAGGGGGCTGAGTCGTTAAGGGGTTCTTTACGTACCTAGGGATATAAACATTCTTCTACGTGATTTCCCTAGTCGTCTCGCCACAGCAACGAGACGGTCAAAACACAACAGGAGCGAACAAATGGACGCGTATTTGGTTCTTTCGGGCGCAATCGCCGCCGTCATCTGCGCAGGGATTGTTGGATTTGATTACTGGTCGATGCGCCGCCTGACCGATATGGAACGAGCCGAGCGCGAGGCTCTTGATCATCTGATGAAAGATGAGCTCGCCCAATGATTCTATTGCAACACCGTTTCGTACTGGCACTCTCTACCGTTTTCGCCCTAATCGCCGCGACGCCGGCGGCGGCAGATTTCGCTGGCGGTCGACAGGCTGAAGCCGAGGGCGATTTCAAAACCGCCATCAAACTCTACCGTCAATCCGCCGATGAAGGCGACGCTCGTTCGCTAACCAATCTCGGCGTTCTCTACGCCAAGGGCCGCGGCGTATCGCGTAATTATGAGAAGGCGATCGCGCTCTACCGACAAGCGGCCCAACAGGGCCAATCCACCGCCCAATATAATATCAGCCTCGCCTACCGCCGCGGCCGCGGCGTCGAGCGCGACGATAGCCTGGCAGCCAAGTGGTTCGAGAAATCTGCCAGCAAACGTCACACCAGCGCCCAATACAACCTCGCTTTGCTCCATTGGAGCGGCCTGGGCGTAGGCAAAGACACCAGCCGCGCCTTTAAACTCTTCCGCGAAGCCGCTGATCGCGGCCACGCCGGCGCCCAATATTATGTTGGCCTCGCTTATCGCGGTGGCATCGGCGTCAAACCTAATCTCACCATGGCGACCCAGTGGTTCCGGCTGGCCGCCAAGAAGCGGCACGTCAGGGCGTTTTATCGCCTCGGCCGTACCCACGAAACCGGCCGTGGCGCCAATGTCGATCTCGTCGAATCGCTCAAGTGGTACATGCTTGCCGCCCGACACGCGAAGCTTAAGAAGGGCACGAGCTCCCGCAAGCTCGATTCGCTGGCAACACGGCGGATCGAAACCTTGGTTGATCAGTTCCCGGAAGAAAAAATTCAGGAAGCTCAACAGGGGGCGGAGGCGTGGATACGCGCCCAACGGTCCAGCCGAACCTAGATCGGTTAAACCGGTCGAAACTCCCGAGAGTTTTGACCTCCCGACAGGCAGAACGCATCAGCGATTCTGCTGAAAGGGTTCTCCTCAAAATCGCGTTGCTAATCCACCGCGCTCCCACATCGGTCACCCAGGCGTACCAGTATAGGATGACCGGGAGCGGGGTGGGCTCGGCCAAACACTCAGAGTTTTAATCAGCCCCCAGGCGAAATCGGATTAAGACTACTTCGGTCGCCCCGCACTTGATGCCGGGTCCAGGAACACCAGCCTACGCCCGTGTCCATGGATTGCCAAAGAGCCACCGAACCGCAATCGCGGTTCGTAGGAGGTTAAGCCCGGCAATGACAATTGGAAGAGGGTTGCGCTACCCAGCGCCTTTTTTATCACCCTGTACGCACTCGCCTGGTGCGCCGCCCCTTAACTCTCCTTCATCGAACGCCGCAGGCTGCTGGTGATCGGCCGCAGCAGATAGTCGAGCGCCGTACGGCTACCGGTTACGATCATCACCTCGGCGGGCATGCCTGGATAGAGCTCAGCGCCGTTAAAAATCTCGCGCGGGTCCTCGGTCAGTTCGATTTTTGCGAGATAGTAGCTAAAGCCGCTGCGTTCATCGGTCAGTCGATCGGCCGAGACCGAGATCACGCGGCCCGCAATCGGTACAGCGTTGCGCTGGCTGAACGAGGTGAAGCAAACATGGGCGTCGAGCCCTTTATGGACGATGTCGATGTCTTGGGGATCGACCTGGGCCTCGACAATCAGACGGCCACCGCTGGGGACGATATCCAATAGCGCCTGACCCGGACTGACCACCCCGTCCGTCGTGTGAACACGCAACCCAACAATCGTTCCGGCTTGCGGTCCCACGATTTCGGTCCGCTTGGCGACGTCTTCAGCGGCCCGCAGCCGCTCATTGAGGTCAAGCAGTTCGCCTTGAACCCGCCCGAGTTGATCGACGGCTTCGTTCACCATAGTGGTGGTTAATTCCGTCATACGCAGACGGGTTTCACCGATGCCTTGCCGCGCGCGCACAATACCAGCGACATTCTGGCTGCGGCGCCCCTCAATCTCCGCGCCTCGACTCTTCCGTTCGAGCAACCTCGATTTCGGGATCAGACGGCGTTCCCATAATTGTTCGAGATCCGCAACCTCCTCCGCGAGCAACGCCAGTTGGCGGTCTTCCGCGGCGATCTCGCCTTCAAGTCCTATGATCTCTTCCAATAATTGGGCGACCCGCTGATTGAGGATCGCAACTTGGCCGTCCAGGGTTTTCCGCCGGGCACGAAATATATTGGTTTGGCTGGTGATGATGTCGCGCACGTCCGGATCGGTGTAACGCGCCGCCAACTCTTGCGGAAACTCGATTTGCGCAGTGTCGTCACGTTGCGCGGAAAGACGCGCGAACAAGGCCTCGGCCACGTCGTGGCGTTTACGTAACAGATCCACCGTGGCGTCGGGCTGGGTTTCATCGAGACGCAGGATCACCTGGCCCTGTTCGACCCGGTCGCCGTCGCGCACCAGAATCTCAGCCACGATTCCGCCCTCGAGATGCTGCACCGTCTTGCGCTGACTCTCGACGCTAACATTGCCCAGCGCAATGGCTGCGCTTTCTAGGGGAGCCAGCGCGGCCCACGCGCCAAAGCCGACGAAAAAAAAATG
>CAUZWH010000460.1:0-3043 GCA_963583675.1 Alphaproteobacteria bacterium | reverse complement strand
CGGCGAGCGCACCGGTCGGGAAAACTTTACTTGCCGCTGCTCGCAATCGCCGGCGTGCGCGGTTACGTACCACCGCATTGCCGACCCTTTTAGTGACAGTAAAGCCGATGCGCAAATCACAGTGCGATGCCAGTTTTGTATCGGCAGGAATCGGCGCAATCTGAAGAACCAGTCCGCGCATCGCGCATTTGCGACCAGTGCCGGCAACGCGCAGGAAATCTGCCCTGCGCTTCAGCCGCCCAATTGTTGCCGCCATTTGACTACGCGGAGAGGCGCTTACGTCCCTTCGCCCGGCGTCGCGCCAATACCTGACGCCCCGCCTTGGTCGCCATACGCGAGCGGAAACCATGGCGCCGTTTGCGCACAAGATTGCTAGGTTGAAACGTTCGTTTCACAGATGGGGCTCCGACCGTTGATTGGTCTGGCGCGATCGCGCACGTTAAGAGACAAGGCACGCTGTATAAGGACTTGAAGAATTGAAGTCAACGGAGCTAACCGCGGCCATCTGTTTGTCACAGACTGGTGATTGGGGCTTGGCGCTCGCCTCGCCCAAATAGTTGAGAGCCATTCGAAATCGCCCCACATAGCACCTGAACTGCAACTCTTGATTGTCGCCGCGTTCAAAGAAACATTCCCTGGCTCAAGATTTTCGCAAGAGGCGTTCCCGTGCCGATAGAAAAGACTTTTAGAATTCGCCGTTTGTGGCCGCTCGCAGTCATCGTGGTAGGGTTCGTGGCCTTCTTCGTGCTTGGGTTCGATCGCTATGTGACCCTGGATTCGCTCCGCGATCACCGCACACAGCTCATTGATTTCGTCGCCGATAACGCCCTCGTCGCCGGGTTGCTCTTTATGGCGATCTACGCCGCCGCGACCGCGCTGTCATTACCTGGCGGATTAATATTGTCGCTCGCCGGCGGGTTCTTGTTCGGAACGTGGCTCGGCGGCTGCCTAGCCGCCATCGGTGCGACAATCGGCGCCTCGGCCATATTTCTCATCGCAAAAACCTCGCTTGGCGATGCCATGCTGGCGCGCGCAGGCCCCGTGATTAAGAAAATGGAGGCCGGGTTTCGCCGCGACGCGGCGTCATACATGCTGATCTTACGGCTCGTACCTTTGTTTCCGTTCTGGCTGGTTAACATTGTTCCGGCATTTCTCGGCGTGCCGTTCCGCACTTATTTCGTGACGACGGCGCTCGGTATTCTGCCGGCGGCGTTCATATATACGTGCGTGGGCAATGGCCTTGGCCAGTTGTTTGAGATCGGAGGAAACCCAAACCTTGGTGTGATTTTTGAACCTCAATTTCTGGTGCCGCTACTGGGACTTGCCGTGCTGGCGATGATCCCGGTTGCCTACAAGCGCTGGCGTTCGCGCACCGATTCAGAGGAAGGTGGAGATGACCCGGGCTAGGTGGGCAGGTAACAACCCGGACGGGGGTATCCATTGGTGAGCGAGCGGCTGCGCGCAGATCTTTGTGTTATAGGCGCTGGTTCGGGTGGGCTTTCGGTCGCCGCGGGTGCAAGCCAGATGGGCGCTAACACCATCCTCATTGAAAAAGGACTCATGGGCGGCGATTGCCTCAACTTTGGATGCATCCCCTCCAAAGCATTGCTTGCCGCGGCGCGCGAGGCTCAGGCCATTCGCCGGGCCGACCGTTTCGGCATCAATCCAATCGAACCGCAGGTCGATTTCGCAAAAGTCCACGATCATGTCCACGGCGTTATCGCCGGCATTGCCCCGCATGATTCGGTGGAACGCTTCACCGGGCTCGGCGTGCGCGTGGTGCAGGGCCACGCATCGTTCATTAGCCCGCGCGAAGTCGAAGCAGCCGGCCACATCATCGAGGCCCGTCGCTTTGTCGTCGCAACCGGATCTTCGCCGGCGATCCCGCCGGTGCCGGGGCTCGCCGACACAGATTTCCTCACCAACGAAACGATATTTGAGCGAACCGCTTTGCCCGAGCATCTGTTGGTCATTGGCGGTGGACCGATCGGTCTTGAGCTGGCGCAGGCGTATCGCCGGCTAGGCGCGAAGGTAACGGTTTTCGAGATGCTCCACACATTGTCCGCCGACGACAACGAGGTCGCGGAAATCGTCGTGACCCAGTTGCGCCGTGAAGGCGTGGAGATTCACGAACAAACGAAAGTGGTGTGTATCGAGGGAACTAGTCCGAACGTGCGGATCGTCGCCCAGGGCCCCCAGGGTGATGTCACCGTGAACGGTTCCCACATATTGGTTGCGGCTGGACGCGCACCAAATGTTGAGGGTATCGGCCTGGCAGCCGCAGGTATCGACTACTCGCCGCAAGGGATCAAAGTCGACGATCGCCTGCGCACAACCAACAGGAAAACCTTTGCGATCGGCGATGTTGCCGGCCACCTCCAGTTCACCCACGTTGCCGGCTACCACGCGTCGGTGGTGTTACGAAACGTTCTCTTCCCCCTTAAGACCCGCGCCAGGCATCAGAATATTCCCTGGGTCACGTTTACCGACCCGGAACTCGCTCACGTCGGCTTACACGAAGGGATGATATCGGGCCAACGCGATAACATCCGTGTCCTCCGTTGGCCATTCTCGGAAAACGACCGGGCAATGGCCGACCGCAACGACGTTGGGTTGATCAAAGTCCTAACCAACAAGAAAGGTCGCATCCTCGGTGCAACCATTGTCGGCGCTCACGCCGGCGAGCTTATTTCGCCGTGGGTGCTGGCGCTCAATCAGGGACTTAAGATTAGTGCCATGGCGAGTCTGATCGCGCCTTATCCGACCTATAGTGAGGTAAGCAAACGTGCAGCCGGCTCCTTTTACACGCCGACCCTGTTCGGACCGCGCATGCAGAAACTGGTTCGACTGCTTTCACGTCTCCCTTAATTGCCAAATAATTGGGCGCTCTAACCTTGGCTCCTTGGCTCTAGTATGGGAATTGAAATAGGTTTCAAGGTGTTATGACTAATGCGATGAAACCATCATCGGGTCTGTTCCAAAGCCTATCGGTGCGGCTCGTGGCGCTGACGATGGGATTTGTCATGCTCGCCGAGGTGCTGAT
>CAUZWH010000459.1:0-3064 GCA_963583675.1 Alphaproteobacteria bacterium | reverse complement strand
TCGAGGGCTGGCACGTGGTCGCGACCTGCCGCAGTCCCGACAAGGCCACGGACCTCAAAGCGGTGGACGGCGATATCGAAGTGCGGGCGCTCGACGTGGCGGATTTTGACGCGGTCGATCGCCTGGCAACCGACCTTACGGGAACGCCGCTCGACGTACTGATCCTCAATGCGGGAAAAACCAAGCGGCCGCAGGGGATCGGCACGATGGACTATGAAGCCTGGGCTGAGATCTTCCGGGTCAACACCATGGCGCCGCTAAAAATGGCCGAGGCCTTGGTCGAGAATGTAGCGACCAGCGATCAGAAAAAGATCATCGGGATCAGCAGCCGCCTCGCCAGTATTGAGTTCGCGACCGCCGAGGACCGCACGTTCAAACTGCGCGGCGCCTACTACCCGTATCGCACGACCAAGGCGGCGCTCAATATGGTGATGCGAACGATGGCGGCGGAGCTTGCCCCGCGCGGAATTCTCACGGCGTCGCTGTGTCCGGGCTGGGTGCGCACGAAGATGGGCGGTGATAATGCGACGTTCTCGACCGCGGAGTCGGTGGGGTGGATGCGGGCAATCGCAGCGCGGTTGACCGCGGCCGAAAGCGGGACCTTCTTCTCGCATGAGGGCGAGGTGTATCCGTTCTAAAAAGCCCTTTCGCTAGAAACCCGAGAAGGGCTTCAGCTTTCGGGCGGCAAAAACGCCGCGCGTTTCGCCGGTCTCCCACGAGGGCGAAGTGTATCCGTGTTGGTGCAATGTGCTTGCTTGGCAGCCATGTGCGATACTTCGCCACGGTGGGTCTCGGGAGAACGATATGGCCGTGACGGAACAGCACTTTCCCAAGAGCGATTATTCGCGGGTTCGCTACGACGTTTATCACGACAAGGACATCTACGAGCGCGAGCAGCACCGTATCTTTCGCGGGCCCACCTGGTTGTTCCTTGGTCTTGAGGCCGAAGTCCCCAACCCCGGTGACTATCGCACGACTTGGCTGGGCGACACGCCGGTGGTCTACAACCGCAGCGCCGACCGGAAGGTGCATGCTTTCGTCAATCGCTGTGCCCATCGCGGCGCGACCGTGCGGCGCCAAGCCTATGGCAACGCCACCGACCATACCTGTATCTATCACCGCTGGTGCTACGACCTCGAAGGCAATCTGATCGGTGTGCCGTTTCAACGCGGCGTGCACGGGAAGGGCGGCATGTCGGACGATTTCGACAAGGCCGACCACAGCCTACGCAAACTACGCGTGCAGAGTTATTACGGGGTGTTGTTCGCGACATTCGCCGAGGGCAAAGTAGAGCCGCTGGTCGATTATCTCGGACCCACCCATGCGAGCCACCTCAAGAGATTGTTTGAAAAGCCGGTCCGCGTGCTCGGCTATCAACGCCAGTTTCTGCATGGCAATTGGAAGTTCTACAACGAGAATATCCGCGACCAGTACCACGGCAGCCTGCTGCATTCGTTTCTGACGACGTTCCAGGTTTCGCGGGTAACCCAGACCGGCGGCGCGCGGATGGATCCGCGGCACCGGCACAGTATTTCGTGGAGCCAAGAGGGCAGCGACGAAGGCGTCGATGCCGACAAGATCTATGCGGACGCCGGCGTGAACTTCGACGTCAAACCGTTGCTCGACGATTCATTTATGGGTTACCGCCAGGAATATGACGACGGCATATCGATTTCGATCTGCTCGGTGTTTCCCAATGTCTGCTTCCAACAGATCCGCAACAGCCTGGCGACGCGGCAGATCCGGCCCAAGAGTCCGGATGGCTGCGAACTCTTCTGGGCGATTCTGGGCTACGAGGATGACGATGAGGAGATGACCCATCATCGCCTGGCGCAGTCCAATCTGGTCGGACCAGCCGGTCTGGTTTCGATGGAGGACGGAGAGGCGGTTGAGATCGCGCATCGCGGCAGCCGCCGCGAACGCGGCGAGACCTCGATCATCGAAATGGGCGGCGGCGGCGAGATCCCGACCGACGTCAATATGAAGGTGAGCGACATTCCGCTGCGTGGTTTCTGGTCGTATTATGCCGAACTGATGGATTACGAGCCGGATAATCCGGTGCGCTAGCGTTGGCCGCCTAGTCGGTGGCGACGACCTCGATTTCGATCTTGTAGTCGGGCAGCGTGAGGCGGCTGACCACGACCAGTGTCGTGGGCGGGCGGTGGTCACCCAGCACTTTGGTGAAGACTTCGCGGTTGGTAACGACGTCGGCTGCGTCGGTTAAGTAGAAGTTGATTTTGACGATGTCCGTGAGCGCCAGGTCGCTGGTAGCCAGGATCTTCGTCAGTCGATTCCACACCGCTTCGGCTTGTTCGCGGAATGTCGGCGGGATGGGCGCGTCATTGTCCCAGCGTCCGATCTGGCCGGCGGAGTGGAGGACGCGCGCCTGTGCAGGCATACGGGCGCCGTGCGAATAGGCGGCCAGCGGTGCTGGGACGCCATCGGGGTTGAAGATGCGGTTGGTCATGGCCTGTCGTGTGCCGAGTCGTCTTTGGCGCAGACCACTTCGACCTCGATCTTGAGCTCGGGCATGGCCAGCGCTTCGATGGCGATGAGTGTCGATGCGGGGCGCGAGTCACCTAGATACTTCTGCCGCACATCGCGATAGATCGAGAGGTCGCTCATGTCGGTTAGAAACACCCGGATCTTGGCAATGTCGGCTGGGCTCATACCGTCGCCCTCGATCACGCCGACCAGATTGCGGAACGTATTCTCCGCCTGCGCTGCGAAACCTTGAGGCACCGATCCGTCGGCGGCGGCACCGACCTGACCGGCCGTGTGCAGTAGGCGTGCGGTGGCTGAGATCTCGGCGCCCTGGCTATAGGCGCCAACCGGCGGACCAATGTCGTCAGGATCGAAGAAGCGGATTGTGGGGGTCGTTTGATTACCGGTTCGGGGCGCGGCCGCGGCAACAATTTCAACCTCGAGGCGGAACTGAGGCATGACCAGCGCCGGGATAAACACCAGCGTGGAGGCGGGTTTGTTGCCAGCCAAATGCTTTGCTGCGACCCCGCTATCGTAGGGGATCACGAGATCTTGGAAGGGGTCGCCGATGTCGGCGGGT
>CAUZWH010000458.1:0-3064 GCA_963583675.1 Alphaproteobacteria bacterium | reverse complement strand
ATCAAGCAGGCTTGAGCACGAGCCACTCTGCCATCGCTTGTACGCAGGCTTCTGACCACTTCCCTTGTTCCCACCAGATCAATCATGTCTGCCGGAACCCTCATTCGAAAGTGATACCGCCTCTGTCTCTTCTGAACATACATGCACGAACCGTGTAGCAATTTGTGTAGCAAACACGGCTCACCACACGGCTGTATGCACTTAAGTGATTGATTCGGCTATGTTTTAGGAGAAGGTGGCGGAGGGAGAGGGATTCGAACCCTCGGTACGCTTACACGTACACACGCTTTCCAAGCGTGCGCCTTCGACCACTCGGCCACCCCTCCGGTTGACGCAGTTCGTCGCCGAAATATACTCAGCAACCAGCGCCACGCAAGCAAACCCGTGGGCGTGGTGCCAAAAGCGCGCAACCTTAGGGCCATGACAAGGATCGAGGGGGGTTGATGTGATTGTCGGCCGGATCATCGGATGGTTGTTTTTCATCATTGCATTGGTTGCGTTGGGCGCGGACATCGTCGCCTCGCTGGCGGCACGCGAGATCGACATCACCTCGCTCGGCCAGCAATGGTTCGAAATCAACGGCGCGAGCATCGGCCTCGCACAGGCCGTGATCCAGCGCTACATACTCCCCGAATTATGGGATCCTATTATCGTCGCGGTGTTGCTGTGGCCAACCTGGGCAGTCTT
Source organism: Alphaproteobacteria bacterium (assembly GCA_963583675.1). Taxonomy (GTDB): domain Bacteria; phylum Pseudomonadota; class Alphaproteobacteria; order SHVV01; family SHVV01; genus CAUZWH01. The sequence continues at coordinate 2,377 of CAUZWH010000458.1, read as the reverse complement.
TGGCGTTATCGGCCTCATCCTGATCTATGCGTTTCGCCAGCGAAAATGGCGTCGTAGCGGCCTCCGCAACTAATAAGCCGCGTAACCGGCTCAGCCGTCGCCAGTACCGATCTTCAGGGCCTCGATAAACGCTTCCTGGGGGATGTCGACCCGGCCGACCTGACGCATCCGTTTCTTACCGGCTTTTTGTTTGTCCAGCAGCTTGCGTTTGCGCGAGACATCGCCACCGTAGCACTTGGCGAGCACATCCTTGCGTAGGGCGCGGATTGTCTCGCGCGCAATGATCCGGCCGCCAATCGCAGCCTGGATGGGAATTTGAAAAAGGTGGCGCGGGATCAACTCTTTGAGACGCTCACACAGCGCGCGCCCCCGTGCCTCGGCCCGACCGGCATGGACAACCAGCGCCAGCGCATCGACCGGCTCGGCATTGATCAGTATCTGCATTTTGACGAGGTCGCCGGCTTCATAACCTTCGATGTCATAGTCGAAGCTGGCATAACCACGGCTTACCGATTTCAAACGATCGTAAAAATCGAAGACAACCTCGTTGAGCGGTAGTCGATAGACCACCATCGCGCGGTTGCCGACATAAGTGAGATCGAGCTGCGTGCCGCGGCGTTCCTCGCACAGTTTTAGTACGCTGCCGAGATAGTCGTCAGGCACCAAGATCGTCGCCTTAATCCATGGCTCTTCAATCGTTGCAATCCTCACCGGGTCCGGCATATCTGCGGGATTGTGAAGCTCAATTTCGTCGCCATTGCTGAGGTGGAGCCGATAGACCACCGACGGCGCCGTCGTGACAAGATCGAGATCGAACTCACGGGCGAGCCGTTCTTGAACGATCTCGAGGTGCAGCAATCCGAGAAAACCGCAGCGGAAACCAAGCCCGAGCGCGGCCGAGGATTCAGTCTCATAGTGGAAACTGGAGTCGTTGAGGCGCAACTTGGCCAGGCTCTCGCGTAGGTGTTCGAAATCGTTGGTGTCGGTGGGGAAAACACCACAGAAAACCACCGGCAGGCTGGGCTTGAAACCCAGTAGCGCGACTGACGTCGGACGTTTTTCCTCGGTGAGGGTATCGCCGACATTGGTATCGGCCACTCCCTTGATCCCCGCGGTAATGAAACCAATTTCACCCGGGCCAAGCTGATCGAGCACTTCGGGCTTCGGTGTAAACACACCGACGCGCTCAACCAGATGGGTGGTTCCGGCCGCCATCATCTGGATGCGCATGCCTTTGTGCAGGACTCCGTCCTGGAGGCGGACCAGGATCATGACGCCGAGATAAGGATCGTACCAGGAATCTATCAGCAGCGCCTTGAGCGGTAATTCTGGATCGCCCTGCGGCGGCGGCACCTGGCGCACCAACGCCTCCAACACCTCGTGGACACCGGCGCCGGTTTTGGCCGAAATACGCAGGGCATCGGTTGTATCGAGACCGACCACATCCTCGATCTGCTGGGCGATCCGGTCGGGCTCGGCGGCGGGAAGATCGATTTTGTTGAGGCCAATGACGATCTCATGATCGACGTCGAGCGCCTGATAAACATTGGCGAGCGTTTGCGCTTCAACGCCTTGGCTCGCATCGACCAACAGCAGCGAGCCCTCGCACGCGGCCAGCGATCGGCTTACCTCATAGGTGAAATCGACGTGACCTGGGGTATCCATCAGATTGAGTTGGTAGGTTTCGCCATCCTCCGCCCGGTACGCCAGACGAACCGTTTGCGCTTTGATGGTGATTCCACGCTCGCGTTCGAGATCCATCGAATCGAGCACTTGCGACTTCATCTCGCGTTGGGTCAATCCGCCGCACACCTCGATCAAGCGATCGGCCAGCGTCGATTTGCCGTGATCGATATGGGCGATAATCGCGAAGTTGCGAATGTGCGCCGGATCAGTCATGGGCAGGCGTGAATCCGCATACTAAATTGCCGCTGGCGCGAGAGCTTAGTCACCCGCGCAAGGTTCCCCCCGTCGCCTTGGACACGGCCGCCACGATATTCGCGGCAACGGCGTCGATCTCAGCTTCGGTCATGGTCTTTTCGGTCGGCTGTAGGCGCACGGAAAAGGCGATCGATTTCTTTCCGGGTTCAATGCCTTCGCCGTCATAAACATCGAACACCGACACCTCGGTGATTAACGTCTTATCAGCAGCGCGCGCCGCTGCGACCAGCGTTGCCGCGGCAGCTTCCTGATCGACGACAAACGCAAAGTCACGTTCAACCGCCGGCAGATCAGCCAGTTCGAGCTTGGTACGGGTATTGCGCGCTTTCACTTTGGGTAACGGAATGTCGTCGAGAAACAACTCAAACGCAACGACCGGTACTTTTAGATCCATGCGCCGCAACACCGCAGGATGAAGTTCACCGAAATGAGCCAG
>CAUZWH010000457.1:0-3065 GCA_963583675.1 Alphaproteobacteria bacterium | reverse complement strand
TGACATTCTAGTTAGAAGCTGGACACTTGACAAGTGATGAGCTCCGCCGGGCACCAAAACATTGCATAAGTTCAGAAGGATAACGGAATATGCGGATTGGTGTGGATATTGGCGGCACGTTCACCGATTTGGTTTGCGTTGATGATTACAACGTCCTCCACACCGCCAAGACACCCTCCACACCCGATGATCCCGCACGCGGCGTGATGGAAGGCTTAACCCTGCTGTCTGATCAGATGGACCATGCTCTTGGCGATATGCTGGCCGCGACAACGTTGTTCATTCACGGATCCACCGTCGCCACGAATTTAGTGGTGGAGCGAAAGGGCGCGTCGCTTGGGTTGATCACCACCACCGGGTTTCGTGACATCATCGAACTGCGCGACGGCAGCAAGCAGAACCGCTACAATATCCGCATGGCGCCGCCGGAACCGCTGATCCCACGCCCCCTACGCCGCGAAGCGATGGAGCGCATGAACACCAACGGCAATGTCGAAACGCCGCTCAACGAAGACCAAGTCCGCGACGCAATCACCAACTTACGCGATGCGGGCGTGGAGGGATTGGTCGTTCTGTTCATGCATTCGCACCGCAATGGCGCGCATGAGGCGCGGGTGCGCGAGTTGGTGGCGGAAAGCGGCTGGGCGCCATTCGTGTCGCTGTCCCATGAAGTATTGCGCCGCGAAGGCGAATACGACCGTGTCAGCACCGCGGCCGTTAACGCCTATGTCGGCCCCGGTCTCGGCGGTTATCTAAATCGGTTGGCCGTGCAGCTATCGGAAAACCGACTCGCTGCGCCCGTTCTCGTGATGCAATCCACCGGCGGGGTTTTGCCTTTGGCTCCTGCGGTCCAACACGCGGTTGGGTCGGTCACCAGCGGCCCTGCTGGCGGCGCCATGGCGGGCGCAATGTTCGCCCGGTTGCGGAAAGAGCCGCATCTTGTCACCTACGATATGGGCGGCACCAGCACCGACATCTGCCTGATCGAAGATGGCACCCCATTGGAACGCCAGGAAACGCAATTGGGCGAGGTCAAAATAGCGGTGCCCGCGTTGGACATTTCAGCGCTGGGCGCGGGTGGCGGTTCCATAGCCTGGATTGATTCCGGTGGCATACTCGATCTCGGCCCCCACAGCGCAGGTGCCGCGCCCGGTCCCGCGTGCTATGGTCAAGGCGGCGACTTTCCTACGTTGAGCGACGCTAATCTGGTGTTAGGATTGATTGCGCCAGACACTTTTCTAGGCGGACGCCTGGCGTTAAATCGCGATCTCGCCGCCAAGGCAGTGGAGATCCACATCGCGAAACCGTTAGGCTTGTCCGTTGAAGACGCCGCCTACGCCATCCATGCGTTGGCCAGTGCGCGTATCGCGGAAGGCATTCGCGCCAACACGGTGCGGCGCGGTCTCGACCCCCGTGATTTCACGATCTTTTCCTTCGGCGGCGCAGGTGGATTGCACGCTGCGGCCGTCGCCGCGGAATTGGAAATTCCCCGCGCCGTCATCCCTCGCGAAGCCTCGGTTCTGTCCGCCGTCGGATTCCTGGCCGCCGATGTGCGCCACGACTACCAACGGGTCGTCGGACGCCGCTTGCCGGAACTGACTAACGCCTTGCTACGAAATCAATACGACGAACTAGAGACAGAGGCTTCCGCCGCACTGGGCACTGAGGGTTTCGACGCGGACTCCGTGCGCTTCACGCGAGTGCTGGATTGTCGCTATTTCCGCCAGGTTTACACACTGCCTGTAGAAATTTCCGCAGCAGACATAGCCCAGAACGCTTCGATGGACTGGCTGATGAAGAAATTCGAGTCGGTCTATTCAGCCTTATATCGGCACGTTCATGAACGTGATTCAATTGTAGTTGATTCCTGCCGGCTGGTGGCGCATGGCGCGTTGCCGTCCCTGTCCCTGCCACGGAACATACAGGGCGACGCCGATCCTTCCGCCGCCCGGCGCGGGTCACGCCCCGTGTATCTCGGTGCCTGGATTGATGCCCCGTGTTATTGGTTTGATGATTTGACACACGGTATGCATCTCGACGGGCCGCTGATGATTGATTCAGACTCAACAACTGTAGTGCTGCCCGACGGCGTCGCCGCTGATATCGACCCTTATGGCAGCCTTGTCGTCACTCGTATAGGAGACGTCACATGACCGATACGCCCGATATCGACCCACTCACTCTGGCCGTCGTCCGCCAAAAATTGTTGGCGGTATCTGAAGAAATTGTCGAGACCATGGTTCGCACCTGCTTTTCGCCACTATTGAATCAGTCGCGCGATTTGTCGGCGGTGGTGTTGGACGGCGAGGCGCAAGTCGTGGCCCAAGCCGAACGCACGCCAATCCACATGGGCGCCATGCCGTTTGCGGTGCGCGCCATGGCCAAGGACTTCGCCGACGACATTGGCCCCGGCGATGTGTTGATGGCCAACGATCCCTATTGGGGCGGCAGCCATCTGCCGGACATCACCCTGGTCAAGCCGGTGTTCCGTGACGGCGCGTTAAAGTTCTGGGTCGCCATCCGCGCACACCAAAGCGACACCGGCGGTATTTCCGCAGGCGGGTACAGCCCCAGCGCCCGTGAAATTTTTCACGAAGGCATCCGTATCCCCCCGGTCAAAGTGGTGGAAGCAGGCCGCATGCGTAACGACGTGCTGCGCATGGTGTGTGAAAACACGCGCAAGGCCGAAGACACCCATGGTGACATCATGGCCATGTTCGCCTCTGTCGAAGTTGGCGCGGAACGGGTGGATGCACTGCTGGACCGATATGGCATCGCGCGAATCGACGCCTGCAGCGCGGCAATTTTAGACGCCGGTGAGGCGGCCATGCGCGCCTATATTCGCCAGTTGAAACCCGGCGTGTATAAAAGCACCGCCTATCTCGACCATGACGGCGTCGAAACCGAACGCTACCCCCTGCCCGTCACCGTCACCGTAAGCAAGGATGAGATCGAAGTAGATTTTCGCGACGTCGGCGACCAGGTCCCGTCCTACTACAACAGCCCCATCGCCAATACGAGCGCGTGTGTCTACATCGCGTTCTTCTACCTTTCTAATGACCAGC
>CAUZWH010000456.1:0-3072 GCA_963583675.1 Alphaproteobacteria bacterium | reverse complement strand
CGCCTCGGCCGACATCTCGTCGATAAGGGCATTGACCGCATCGGCGTCAAAGGCCGCGAGGTTCATATAGCGGCTGCGCACGACCTCGTAGGAAATGGGCGCGCGCAGGAAGCCGATTGCCGAGCCGACACCCGCGCCGGCCGGAATGATGATCGTATCGATATCGAGTTTTTCCGCCAGGCGTGCCGCGTGAAGTGGTGCCGCGCCGCCAAAGGCGATCATCGCGCGGGCCGAGATTTCCTTGCCCCATTCAATGGCATGGACCCGGGCGGCGTTGGCCATGTTCTCGCCCACGATTTCGGAGACACCAAAAGCGGCGAGAGGCCCGGTCAAACCAAGGGGAACGCCAACCGCCGCGTCCAGCGCCGTGCCGGCTTTCTCGGGTGCCATATTGACGGAGCCACCGGCGAAACCGACCGGGTCGATCCGGCCGAGCACCACGTCCGCGTCGGTCACGGTTGCCTGAGTGCCGCCCTGATCATAGCAGGCCGGGCCCGGCATGGCGCCGGCGCTATGCGGGCCGACGGTGATCCTGTTCATGCCGTCGACCGCCGCGATCGAGCCGCCACCGGCGCCGATTTCGACCATCTCGATCGCCGGAATACGAACCGGCAGACCGCTGCCCTTGAGATTGCGATAGACCCGCGCGACCTCGAAGGTCCGGGTCATCTGCGGGGCGTGGTTGTCGATGAGGCAAATCTTGGCGGTGGTGCCCCCCATGTCGAAAGAAACGACATTGTCGATGCCACATTCTCTGGCGATCTCGGTCGCCAGGATGGCGCCGCCAGCGGGCCCGGACTCGACAAGGCGGACCGGGAAACGGATCGCGGTCCCCAGCGTTGTCAACCCACCGCCCGACGTCATCAACAGGAACGGGCAAGTGAAGCCGCGCGCTCGAAGATCGCTGTCGAGCTGTGTCAGGTAGCGCGACATCGCGGGTTGGACATAGGCATTGGCGCTGGCGGTGGATTGGCGCTCGTACTCGCGGATCTCGGGGCAGACCTCCGAGGAGAGCGTGATCGACAGGTCTGGGCGCGCGGCCGCGATGATCTCGGCCACTCGACGCTCGTGATCCGGATTGGCGTAAGAATGGATCAGGCCGATCGCCACCGCTTCGATGCCATGCTCGTCCAATAGCGGGAGAAGCGCGTGAACCGAGGCCTCGTCCAGCGGGATCAGAGCCTCGCCCCGGACGTTCAGCCGCTCGGTTACCGACCAGCGCAGGTATCGCGGCACCAGCGGGTCGGGTCGGTCGATATTGATGTCGTATTGCTCGAACCGGTTCTCCAACGCCATTTCAACGGAATCGCGAAGGCCTTCGGTGGTGATCAGCGCGGTTTTGGCGCCCTTGCGTTCGATCAGCGCGTTGGTCGCTAGCGTCGTTCCATGGATCAGCAACCCAATCTCGGTGGGCTGAATACCGGCTTCCGCGACGGCCTTTTCAATGCCGGAAAGAACGCCGAGCTCGGGTGCGTCGGGCGTGGTCAGTACCTTGGAGGTAAACTGACGCCCCCCAACCTCAAGCGCGACATCGGTGAAAGTTCCACCGACGTCAACGGCGAGACGCGCGGATGATTGCTGCGTGGTCATTGGTTGGAAGGCCTCCGAGACGGGCGGTGGGAAGCGACAGGGGGATGAGGACCTGACTCTTAGTCCCCCCTGCGACCGGGCGTCAATGATTGTGCCCCGTTGGTGGATACCGGGTCGAGGGGGCATCTCGATTGGCTGATCGAGTGTTGGGATCAATCATGGTGTTGATCAAAGTCGGATTCCACTTCAACTGGGCGATAGAAACTCACATAATCCATCTCATATCTGCATTTCGACAGCACAACGTCGATGTTCGCCGAAAACTCAAACTTCGGGAGAGACACATGTCATTCATGAAAATCAAACATTTAGCCGCCGCGGGAGCTTTATTCGGCGCGATTTCGATGGTCGCGAATACCGCCAGCGCGGTCGAATGGGATCTGCCGCTGGCGTGGCCGGATGGAAACTTCCATGTGGAAAACGCCCGCACTTTCGCCAAGGTCGTGGGCCAGGTCACCGGCGGAGAGGTGAAGATCAACATCCATCCCGGTGGCTCGCTCGGCTTCAAGGGACCGGAAATGCTGACCGCCGTGCGCGACGGTCTGGTGCCGATCGGCGATGTACTGCTGATCCAACAGTCCGGTGAGCGCAAGATCCTGGGGTTGGAAGCACAGCCTTACATGGTCAAATCTCTGGATGAGCTGAGCATCCTGCACAAGCATTTCGTGCCCGAGGTTAAAAAGATCGCGGCGGAGTACAATCAGAAGGTGCTCTATGTCGTGCCCTGGCCTCGGCAGTACGTTTACACCAAGATTTTGGCCAAAACCGCCGACGACCTCAAGGGGATCAAGATCCGGACCTATAACAGTTCAACCACCGAGATGTTCAATCGGATCGGCATGACCGCCGTGCAATTGCCCTGGGGCGAGGTTGTACCGTCGCTTGCCGCCGGAACCATCGACGCGGTGACCACTTCGGCGAGTTCGGGCGTGGACGGCAAGTTTTGGGAATTCCTAAAATACATGTACCCGACCAACCATGTCTGGTCGTCGAATGCGTTGACGGTGAATATGGATGCCTGGAATGCGCTTTCGAAAGAACATCAGGTGGCCATCGAAGCCGCGGCCGCCGCGTTGCAGTCGGTATTCTGGGAAGTCAGCAAGTCCGAGGATAACGTCAAGGTCGCGACGCTGAACAAAAATGGCCTGAAAACCGGCGACGTTACCGCCGGCATGCTGGCCGACATGCAGAAAGCCACCAAGCCGATGACCGGTGAGTACATTAAAGACGTCGGCGGCGCGTCTGGTGCCATCATCGCTGGTTTCTTGAAGGACGTCGGCCGTAACTAGGCCGGACAAAACGACCGCGTTTTATTAGGTGAACCCCGCTTCCTTCCGGTGCGAGGGGAGTGGGTGGCGCCTGTTCCACCCGCCTCACGCCCAGGGAGATGCCAATGCGACGGATCCTCGTCCTGATTGATGATATCGGTCGCTATTCAGCCTATCTCGCCGCGATGCTCGTGGTTGGGATCGCGGTGTTGAT
>CAUZWH010000455.1:0-3076 GCA_963583675.1 Alphaproteobacteria bacterium | reverse complement strand
CGTTGCCCGGCCGCTCAACGATGCACGGGCCGCGAACACGGTGACCGAATTCCAGACGGCCGCCATCATAGATCGGCGTGGTGACGGCCCCATCGTGCCCCGCAAAATACGCCGTGCGCTCACTGACTTTTGCCACACCAGGGTCCAGGTCGGTCGCCTGCGCCGCCGCCTGGAGGTCAGGCGTCACCGTTGCACAGCGGCCAATGACCCGGCACTTCAGCACTTCAATCGCCATGTCGCGATAAACCGAAATCTCGCCATACACTTGCGCATACTGCGCGCGGAACGCCTCGCTGAGCGTCGAGTCATCGTCGAGCGACAGCACGTCATCCAAAACCACACCCATCCCGTTCGGTTGCATCCGATATTTCATATACAAAATACGGACGTAGTCGACGCCGCCGTCGATGCCTTCATCGGCGAATTGTTGCGCGAGCCCCAGTTCCATCTCGCCGAAGCGGTCCGCTAGAGCAATGCGGTGCGGATCAGTGAGCGGGAGGTCGGCGGGAAAAGAAGTTTCGAGACTATGCACGAGACCGCCGGTCAGCATCCCCAGCGCCGAAAATACGGTCGCGTGACTGGGGACATAGATTTCACCGATGCCGAGTTCGCGCACGAGAAACGGTGAATGCGCCGGTCCTGCGCCGCCATAACAGAAAAGAACGAAATTTCTCGGGTCGTGACCCTGCTCGATCGTGGCTTGGCGTATTAGGTCGGCCATGTGGGCGTTGACGATTTTAAATGTGCCGGCCGCGGTTTCTTCCAGCGACATGTTGAGGCTATCGGCTATCGGTTGCAGCGCCCGTCGCGCTTGCCCGACATCGAGCTTCATACGACCGCCCAGGAAATTGGCGGGATTGAGATAGCCCAAGATGAGATCGACGTCGGTGACGGTCGGTCGCCACCGCGGCCATAAGCGGCCGGCCCGGGCGTGGATCCCGCACTTTGGGGGCCGACCCGTAACAACCCGTCCTCGTCGAGCCAAACGATGCTGCCGCCGCCCGCGCCGATCGTGCTGATCGCGATCTTCGGTATCAAGAAGGTATATTTCTCGAGCACCGGTTCTTCGTCGAGGGTCGGCTCACCACCGGTAATGACACTGACGTCAAACGACGTCCCCCCCATATCTGAGCAGATCACCTGTTGCTTGCCGTAGATTCGGGCAAAGAAACTCGCGCCGAGCACGCCGCCGGCCGGGCCAGAATCGAGGGTCAATAGTGGCTTGAGGGCGACCTCCTTAAGCGTGGTCAGCCCGCCCAGACAGTGCGAATAAAGCAGGCCCTTCGCATATCCCATCTCCTGCAATCGGGTTTCGAGGTCGCGCGCATAGGCCAGCACCCGCGGACCCAGATACGCGGTCAACGCGACGGTTGCGGTTCGCTCGTATTCGCCGAGAATTGGCGCGACTTCACTCGACGTGTAGACCGTCAGTTCCGGCGCCATTTCTTCGATGATCGCCCGTGCCCGGCGCTCGTGGTCATCGCGGAAAAACGACCATAGAAATGCGACCGCAATCGATTTGATACCGCGGCTAACAAACTCTGTGACTGCTGCTTCTACCTCGCTCTCGTTGAGGTCGACGAGGATATCGCCGACCGAATCGATGCGCTCGGAAATGCCGCAAACGTCGTGCCGGTCTACAATCGGCGGGTTGGCCTTCGTCAACCGAGATTGATGGATGATTTCGCGCTCTGACAGTCCGGCAACCTTTTGCGCAACCTTGCCGATGAAGATCGCGTCTTCATGGCCCCGCGTCGTCATCAACCCGGTACGAACGCCTTTTCTCTCAATCATGGCGTTGGTTGCCACGGTGCAGCCATGGATCAAAACGTCGGTCTCCGCCAGCAGGCTCTCGGCGGTTAAGTCGAGCGACGCTGCCGCTTCGCTAAGCGATGCGATAAATCCATCGGAAAAATTCGGTGGTGTCGACAAGCTCTTGGCGATGGTTGCGATCCGACCATCGGCATCAAGAACCGCACAGTCGGTAAACGTCCCGCCGATATCTATCGCAACGTGATACACGCCACCCTCCCGCACAAGAAAGCAGATACACCGGCCAATACCGAGTCAAGCGAAGCGCAAAGGGGCGCCAGAACAAGAAACGCGGCCCCAATCGAATTTGGGGCCGCGTTATTACGTCTCGATCGGTCTACTGGGTCTGTGACTGAGCCTTGGGCCCAAACTTGCGATAGATCGCGTCCCACTGGGCGAGCCAGAGCTCCATGCTGAGCGTCGCTGCTTCACGCGCACGGCGCTGCAGTTCCGGCGTGGTTGCATAGCGATCGACGATATCGACGCCAACATCGGCGTGTTCGAGATCGAGGGTTCCGTGCTCGGACCAGAACTCAACGTCCTTTTCGCTGCACCCATAATGTTCCTGGAAGCCGGCCGCTAGCTTGTCAGAGGCAAACGGAAAGCCGCGCAGCGCCAGGCCGGTCGCTGAAATCGTCTGCACCAATGAGGAGTGCTGGGAATAATTGTTGAACCCGTCCCAGGCCTCTTCCTCGAACACCCGCACGCAGCATTCTTCGAGCGCCGAACGTGCCGCTGAGGTGGCATCGACGAACAGGATAAACGCGTAGGTTTCCGGCAAGTACATTTCGAGAAAGTCGCCCGGCATCTTGAGGCCGATTTTCTTGCAGAAGGCGTAGTACATCGGTGTGTGGAACACTTCCTCGGCGACCTCTTTGATCAGCGCGTTCTGCAGTTCGTAGTCGTGCGCCGCGCAATGCTGCAGTCGCATCGACATGCGCCGATAGGTCCCCCGCACGATGGGAATGAACTCTTTGGTGAAGCCGCGGATCAGTTCCATTGAGGCGACACCGGCCACGACGTCCTCGACGATCGGATGATTCGTCATGGCATCGTAGCGCGGGGCCAATTCGGCCATAACTTCGGCGGCGAAGCCGGTTTTCGGGCGCCGCAATTCGAGCGGTTCGATTTCAAGGATCATTAGGTTTCCTCCCTGTGAACTCCCTATCCGCAGCTACTGAACGCCGCTGCATTAGGCGAATGCAACAGCTTAACGCCTTTGTCGGTTAGCCGACCAGTGGAGGCGATGCCGATCACGAACAGG
>CAUZWH010000454.1:0-3083 GCA_963583675.1 Alphaproteobacteria bacterium | reverse complement strand
ATAGAGGGCGGTCACGGATCTAGCCGGCGGGCGGCTGTGTCCTAAACGGCGCTTCCCTGCGGTGTCGTTTATTACGAGTTAACCTGGAACGGGGCGTTAGCAACTCGCGATCGCCCCGTTCTTTTTTGCCCAATCCGATCGATCGCTTCCGACTACGCAACGGCCGATTGGCAGGGTGCGGCGCTGACCAATCTGTATCGGGGCGACTTCGGCGTTATCGAAGTCGAGCGTTTACCGCATTTGCCATGATCGTTTCCTCGCCGAGTGCGCGGCATGCCTCAAGCCGGTGTAAGCCCTCGACGAGCACATATCGATCACCATCCGGGCGCACCAGGATCGGAATCTTGAGCCCTTCTTCGATGACGCTTTCGGCAATCGCGTCGACGGTGGCCTGATCGAGTGTGCGGCGGCGTTTAACCGGGACATACACGTCAGCGATCTTGATCAGTACATCGTCCATGATGACCTGTGCTTAGACGTCCCCAATGGTGGCCAATACGCCGCGCACCTTTTGCTCGAAGATTTCCGCTCTTTTTGCGTGCGCGAGGTTTGCGGTTTCGATCGCCATGTCGCGTGTGATTTCGGCGACGGCCGCGACATGATCGTCGTCGCTCCCGTCATAAGATCCTGGCGGCGCAAGAACGACCGTGTCGTGGCTTTGCGTCCCGATGCTGCCATCGGCGCTGCGTGGTTGCGGTCTGTCCACCAAATTCCCGTCGGCAAGTTCGTGAACGGCGCGGCGTAACAACCGGCGAAGCGTGATAACGCCTTTGTCGGTCGTGCCCAAGTTCTCCGCATCATGGACGGCGATCGGACCCTGGCCGACCTGCGCTTCATAGTCGCCCGGTTCGATCTGGCGCTCTCGGTAACTACGCTCGCGTTCCTGCCCTGGGAAATCGACCATGTTCTTACCGCACCGAGCTGGATCGCCGATTTTCTTGGGGTCATTTCGTTCGTTGAAATAGCGCCACCCGATAAACAGATTATGGGTATTGTCGATCGGCACACACCAACGCAGGACACCGGCATGGGTATAGAACTGCTCCTGATTGGCATCGACCCAAGGCACCGGAATGTGGGCCACATTCGGTAGTGCGAGGTCGACCATGCGAGTCCAGATATGATCGCCAGCACGACGTGTCGTCTGAACGCACGCGCCGTATGGCGTTTCGACAATATCCAGGCGCGGCAATGTATAGAAAACGTCGCCAAAGGTATCGCGACCCGGACGTGCATGCAGAAACACGGCGTGGATAGGATCGATGCCGTTTTCATGCGTTTGTAGCCAGTTGCAATCGAACACAATCGAAAACGGATCAACCTCACTATCGGGCTGGGTCTGGGTATCCCAGACCGGCATCTCGGGCTGTTCGTCGGGCGGACCCATATACGCGAAGATCAATTTGTCGACCTCGCGCACGGGATAGGCGCCCTGGACCACCGACCCCTTTAGTTGGCTATGCGGCGGTTCTCCCGGCGTCTCAAGACATCGACCGTCGATATCGTAGGCCCAGCCGTGGTAGCAACAACGTAAGCCCCGCGCCATCGGGATCCCCCACTCGAGCGACGTTCCGCGATGGGCACAGTGGCGGTGAAACAGTCCGAGCCGGCCACCTTGATCCCGGAATAGGACAAGCTTTTCTCCCAGGATAGTTAGAGCCAATGGTCGCTCGCCAAGTTCGGACGCAAGCGCGATCGGTTGCCAGAAGCGGCGCATCAACTCACCGCACGGTGTGCCCGGGTCGGTATGGGTCAGGGCTAACTCTTCGCGGAGATCGCGCGGTTGGTGATAGCCGCTGAACGGTCGTCGCCAAGGTTTTTCGTCAGTTGTTATCATCATCAACTAATCCTAACGCTCCGCTTCGCGTTCTAGCAATGCTTGACGAAATCGGTCTTTGAGGAGCGCACCGTCGCGCGGCGGCAGGACCAGCGGCAGTTTCTCGGCCGCTACCTTTAGAACTGCTAGCCCCGGACCCTGCGATTCATGCAATTTCGGCCCGATGACGTCCGCGTCCTTGAGATTTTCGACTCGGGTCGTCCACGAGAACCCGGCACCGTCGGCGATTCGCGCGAGATCGGCACCGTGAGCGGTGTGGGTTTGCTGCATGCCGGTCTCCCCGTAGCGCTCGTTATCAAGGACGACGATCGTAAGATTACGCGGCGCCATCACCGCAATGGTCGCTAAGCTGGACAGACCCATAAGCATCTCGCCATCGCCAGTTACCACAACCACCGAGTAGGACGGTTGCGCGAGAGCAAGACCAAGGCCAACCATCGCCGCACTTCCCATGCCACCCCAGAGATAGAAATTGAGGTCGTGATCACCGGCTGCAGCGCAATCCCACGCCGGCGCACCCAATCCCGCGACCACGAGGAGCCGGCTTCTTCCTTTGAGAAGTTTTGCGACCGCCTGACGACGGGAGATCCCTGCCATGCTAGCCCTCAAATGTTTTTGCGCCGATCACACGCTGCGAAATCAGCACCGCGACGGCTTCGCTAGACTCGAACGCCATTTGCGTCGCCGCACCGACTGCCGGCGCGACGTCTTCAACTGCGCTAACCTTATGGGTAATGATATCGGCCAACTCAAGGTGGCGCTGAGCGGATTGACCCAGCGGAATCTGCCACGGGTTGGTCTCGCCCCAATCACCACGCATCGTGACGATCATAAGGAGCGGAACGCGACAGGTGCGGAGCGCTGCGAAGGCATTGATGCAATTGCCGACTCCACTGCTCTGCATCAGCAGGGCCGCCCGGTCGCCGCCGAGCCAGGCGCCGATTGCCAGGGCGACACCTTCTTCTTCGGTCGCAAGAAGGACATCTGAGATGCCGGGATCGGTTTGGCAATGCTCGATCAACTCGGTCAAGCCCGCGTCCGGAACAAACCCAACCTGGCGAACGGCTGCGGCCTGAAGCGTCGCGTGAACGCGCGTGGGCCAATCAACGAGCGTCGTGGACAATGCCCTCTCCTTCACACGTATCGAGGGCCGCCGCTAATGACACGAAGTACCGGCACATACTCAGAAAAGTTGACTGAGAATTGTGGCCATACCGACAACGCAGGCAACCCAGGTCAGGGTACG
>CAUZWH010000453.1:0-3088 GCA_963583675.1 Alphaproteobacteria bacterium | reverse complement strand
AGAGCGCACCCAGCAAAAGGCGCGAAAGATCGAGAACCTTTATTCCGTCAAGCGGTTTTGCACGCATCGGTGTCTCCGCGAGGGGGCGCGTCTATGTTTTCGAGCGCAAGTTAGAAGGCGGCCGCGTCGAGGGCCATGACATTAGCGGCGCCCGAAGTGAGTTTGGAGAGTAACGATGATGTGTCGGGGAGCATACGCTCCATGAAAAAGCGGCCTGTCACGAGCTTTGCTTCGTAGAACTCGCGATTATCGACGTCCTCGTCGAGCTTTTGTCGCGCGGTTTCAACAATTCTTGCCCACATGAACCCGAGCGCTACCAATCCCATCAGGCGCAGATAGTCAGACGCTGCGGCCGCTGCTTGATCGGGATCGCTTAGGCCCTGTTCGCCAATCCACAACGTAGCCTGTTGCAGCCGGCCAAACGACTTAGCGAGGGGCGCCACATAAGGGCGCATGTCCTCGTCTCCGGCGTGCTTTTGGATGAACTGGTCAACCGGGTGGAAGAACTGACGTAACGACCGTCCCATGTGCGCGGGGAGCTTTCGGCCGACGAGGTCCAGTGCCTGAATGCCGTTGGCACCTTCGTAAACTTGGCTAATGCGCGCGTCGCGTACCAGCTGCTCCATGCCCGTCTCTTGAATGTAGCCGGCACCGCCGAAGCATTGCAGGCCCATATTGACGGCTTCGAAGCCATAGTCAGTGAAATAGGCTTTGATCACGGGCGTGAGCAGCGCGACGAGATCTTCGGAATCCTGGCGCGTTCGTTCGTCGGGGTGGACGGTTGAGAAATCGAGATGTAGTCCGACCCACATAGCCAACGCTCTCGCGCCCTCGTTGAACGCGCGCATTGACATCAACATGCGGCGTATGTCGGGGTGGACGATAATGGGATCGGCGGCTTCATCTGGCTCTTTGGCACCGCTTAGTGCACGCCCTTGACGGCGCTCTTTGGCGTAAGCAGCGGCGCTTTGATAGGCGGTTTCCGACAACGCAAGGCCTTGAATGCCGACCGCAAGGCGTGCGGCGTTCATCATCGTGAACATCGCCCGCATACCCTTGTGCTCGCCGCCGAGGAGGTAGCCGGTCGCATCCTCGTAGTTCATGACGCACGTGGCCGAGCCATTTATGCCCATCTTATGCTCGATGGATCCGCACCTCACGCCATTGCGTTCGCCGAGCGCATCGCCGTCGGTGACAAGAAATTTCGGAACGATGAACAAGCTGACGCCGCGTATGCCGGGCGGTCCACCTGGTACCTTGGCTAGCACCAGATGAACAATGTTTTCGGTCAGGTCGTGCTCACCGGACGTAATGAAAATCTTGGTTCCGGTGATGCTGTAGGTGTCATCGGATTGGGGCTCCGCCTTCGTTCTCATTAATCCGAGGTCGGTCCCGCAATGCGGTTCGGTGAGGTTCATCGTCCCGCCCCATTTGCCGCTGATCAGGTTAGGCAGATAGGTGGTTTTTTGCTGCTCGCTACCGTGGTTGTGTATGGCCTCAACGGCACCGGTGGACAGACCGGGATAGGTACTGAACGACAGGTTGGCCGACATCATCATTTCGCCGATGCAGCCGGCAATAACACGCGGTAGCCCTTGGCCTCCATATTCGGGGTCGCTGGCGAGACCCGTCCACCCCCCTTGAATATAGGTTTCGTAGGCTTCTTTGAATCCGCTCGGCGTTTTCACTTCGCCGTCCTCGTAGCGGCAACCCTCGGCGTCTGCCGAGGCATTCAACGGCAACAATTGCTCCTCACAGAACTTGGCGCCCTCTTGGAAGATTGCACTGATTAGATCCGGTGCCAGTTCCTCGAAGCTCGGGAGGTTACGGTAATTATCAACCTTGAGAACGTCGTGAAGGATGAAACGAAAATCTTCAACAGGTGCGCGGTAGGTTTGCATGGTCTCAATTCCGCAACGGTTTGCCGGTTTCTAACATATGCTCCAGTCGATCGAGCGTGGCCGATGTTTTTATCAGGCTCATCTGCGCTTCGCGTTCAAGTGCCAGTAAATCTTTCTCCGTTACCCTATCGACAATATCGGTATCACCGCCCGACACTACCCGCGCCAGGGCCTTGGTCACCGTACCGTCGTGGTGCGTCGCACGTCCGTTCGCGACAAAGCCGTTCACGGTCATCTCCAAGGCAACGCGCGCCGTCGCACCGGGGAGCGATACTTCGGGTTTTTCCGGCGGCGCATAGCCTGCAATCATGGCGAGCGCCCTGTTCTTTGCGTCGACCAAGAGGCGGTCCCGGTTCATGGTTATGCCATCGGTCTCGCTTAGATAAAGCAGTTTCTTCGCCTCCCGCGCTGAGCGCGAAACTTTCGCAAGGCTGATCGTTTCAAAGGTCGCTGATATCGCCGGCATTGCACCACCCGGTCGTTTTTCTTTTGCCAGGTTGCGCAACAAAACCTCTTTGGTCCCGCCCCAACTTGGCACAAAGCCAACGCCAACTTCGACCAGGCCAAGGTAACTCTCGGCATGCGCTTGAATTACGTCGCAGTGGAGCAGGACTTCGCAACCACCGCCGAGCGCCATACCGGATGGGGCGCCGACAACTGGAAACGGAGCGTACTTCAACCCCAAAAACGCGTCTTGGCCTTCTTTGGTGTTTTGCTCGATAAGCGGCCACATGGCCGCATTCGCCGCGAACAGCGCAAGCCCGATATTGGCACCCACCGAAAAATTGCTGCCGTCGTTATAAACAATGAGGGCTTTGAAACCCTTCTTATCGATCTTCGCCGCTTCGCGAACCATGGCGATGATTTGAGGATCAATGGCGTTCATCTTCGAATGGAATTCAAGGCACGCAACGCCGTCGTCGAGATTCCAGATGCTGGCGGAAGCATTTGCCGCTACCGGATCGCGGGCCCGTTTATAGTCCGACAACCGCATCGCCCCCTGCGGTTGAGCGATGCGCTGATAGCCACCATCGAGCGTACGAACCTGGATCTGGGAACCCTCTTCGCGGTAGAGCGGCTTTCCGTTGGCTTGAGATAACAAAGGCGGGATCGGCATTCCGTCCGCGGCGAGACGATCCACGAACCAATGCACCCCGAGCTGGTCGATTTGCTCGAAGGGTCCGCTC
>CAUZWH010000452.1:0-3088 GCA_963583675.1 Alphaproteobacteria bacterium | reverse complement strand
CAGATGCGCGACTCCGACGCGCGCGAGGCCTGCGACGCGTTCATCGATGGGACCGATGCAGCAGCCGAATCCGGCCAGGCGATCGCCGCCGAATAAGCGGCTCAACTACATTCTACGGAATGTAAATCGTCTCTAGTATCCTGCGGCCGCGCCATCGCCGCGCGGGTCGGCGGCGCCTTCGATTCGGCCCGACGGGTGGCGCACAATAGCGCCGGCGTGACCCATCACTTCGGTGATCGGATCGACCACCTCGACGTCTTGGCCGACGCTGCGCAAGCGCTCAATAATTTCACGATCTAGACGGCTCTCGATACGCAGATTCGATACCGGACTGCCCCAGGTGCGGCCGAGCAGCCAGCGCGGCGCGGCAATCGCATCGCGCAAGCCTTGGCCGTAGGTGATGTGGCGGGTGAAAACGGCGGCCTGGGTCTGCGGCTGACCGTCGCCACCCATCGTGCCGTAGACCATCAGGCGGCCGTCGGCGAGCCGCGCGAGTGAGGGGTGGATGGTGTGAAACGGCCGCCGGCCCGGCATTAGCGGATTGACCGCGGCCGCGTCGAGCTGAAACGAGGTACCGCGGTTTTGCCAGGTGATGCCGAGATCGTCGAGCACGAGCCCTGAGCCAAATTCCCAATAAATGCTTTGAATCGCGCTGACCGCGCGACCCTCGTTATCGATGGCGCCGAACCACACGGTATCGCCATCGCCGGGGCGGGTGCCAAACGGCGCGGCTTTGCTCAGGTCAACCACCACTGCGGTGCGATCGAGGTAATCTTTCTTAAGGAACTCAGTCGGGTCGACGGTCATATAAGCGGGGTCGGTGACATAGGCGTCACGCACTCGAAACGCTTCCTTGGTGCACTCGATCAGGCCGTGGATGTGCTCGAAGGTTTCAGCCGCGGCGATGCCGAGACGCTCATACAGACCCAGGATCATCAACGACGCCAGCCCCTGGGTCGGCGGCGGCATGCTGTAGGCGGTGCCGCTGGCAAGTTGAACCGCCAGCGGCTCAACCATAAGCGCGGCGTAGGCTTCGAAATCGGCGCGCGCCAACGGACTGCCAGCAGCGGCCAATGCGCCGGAAATTTCACGCCCGAGGTCACCCCGATAGAAATCATCGAGGCCGGTCGTGGCCAAGCGCTCCAGCGTTGCCGCAAGTGGTTTCTGGGTGAAGATGTCGCCGATCGCCGGAACCGCACCCGCGCCCAAAAAGTGGCCGGCGAAACCGGTGACGTCGCGCAGTTCATCGAGCTTGGCGGCGCTGTTGGTGTATTGGCTGCGGGTCACGGGGAAGCCGTCGCGGGCATAGGCGATGGCGTCCTCGAACAGTCGCGCCAGTGGCAACTTGCCACCCCATTCGGCAGCGACCGCGAGCGCAGCCTGCCAGCCTCCGACCGCACCGGCGACCGTCAGGGCCGCCAACGGACCGCGCTCCGGGATCGCGTCAAATCCCTGATCGCAGTAGAAATCGATCGAGGCGGCTGCGGCAGCCGGGCCACAGGCATCGATCGCGCGCGGCGGCCCGCCATCGCTGATCAGCCAGAAATTGTCGCCGCCGAGACTGTTCATATGGGGGTAGAGCACCGCGATGGCGGCGCCGGTCGCGACCGCGGCTTCGATCGCATTGCCGCCCTCGCGCAGCACCGTCAGGCCGGCTTGGGCCGCGAGATGGTGGGGCGCGACGACCATGCCGCGCGCGGCTTGTGGGGTGGGGGTCAACATTGTCCGGAGAAACGTGATTTCAGATGGCGGCAAGATATCGCGCCCGCCGAACTTGTCATCCGATTTCTATTGTGGCGGCGTGTGAAGTGGCCGCCGAGGGGACGGCATTTCGCGCTAGCCGGCCATTCCCCGGGCCATTCCCCGGGCCACTCGCTATGGGCGCTGCTACACGTTCGATTGACGGTGCATCAAGGCGACCACTTCGTCGGCGGTGAGCACATCACCGAACTGCTGGATCATGTTTTCCAGCGTTGCCAGGTGTTCGCGATCGCTCAGGGCGGCGCAGCAATCGTCGACCATGACGACGTTGTAATCGAGCATCATCGCGTCGCGCGCGGTGGTTTCGCAGCAGACGTTGGTTTTGGTGCCGGCGATCAGCACGTTCTCGATCCCGAGCCCGCGCAGCACGCGCTCGAGCTGGGATGAACCGGGCGTAAAGCAGCTATAGCGGTTTTTAACGATCTTGAGGTCGGCGTCGTCGACGTCGAGATCCTGCCACAACTTGGCGCCCTCGCCGTCGGGCCGCATCGCCTCGCGGGTGCGCTCGCGAACCTCGGCGGCGACAAAGGTGTTGAGAAATTTGTCCCAATCGCTGCGGCCGTTGGAGGTCATGGTCGCGCTGTAGATCCAAATGATATGGGCGCCCAGGGTGCGCAACTCGCGGCTGAGCCGGTTGATATTGTCAACAACGTCCCGCGATGCCGGTACTTCGGCCGGCGCGCCCGGTTGGCAGAACATGTTCTGCATGTCGATGACCACAAACGCAGTCTTGGCGGGATCCAAGGTATCGAACAGGTGATAACGGCCGCGCCGCGCCAGCACGCGCGCAACGATGTCGGCACCGATCTCAACGTCGTGCATCTCGTTTGCTCCTCACTAAGGCCTTCCGCCATCGTCATTCAGAAATTTATTTAATAGAGGGCTTGTGTAATGGAGGAAAGGACAATCGCGACGACGAAAGCGTCGGCGAAAGCAAGTGAGCTATTCGTGAGTTTCATAGGGGCAGTGTCCCTTTCGGGTAGTGGGAATCATGCTCTGGCGATCGTTAGCGCCGAGCGTGTTCTCTTTGAACCGGATGGGATGTTTGCGGGTGGTCTATCAAGGCATCCACGGCGTTGGCGAGTTCCTCGTGGCGAAACGGCTTGTAGAGAAGCTGGGAGCCCATTTGCTCGATTTTGAGGCGGTATTCCTCGGTGCCGGTGTATCCCGACATGAAGAGGATACGCAAGGTAGGCTGTCACTCCGCCGCAATAGCGGCGAAGTCTGGGCCGCTGGATCTATCGCCGAGCACCACATCGGTAAGTAACAACCAAACGTCGTTGTTCTGGTTGAGCGCGGCGTGGGCTTGATCGGTATTGGCCGCGCT
>CAUZWH010000451.1:0-3099 GCA_963583675.1 Alphaproteobacteria bacterium | reverse complement strand
GGTCTGCAAACGGTTATCCACGGCAATCCGTTCAGCGGTCCCCCGGCTGAAGCAAACAAGGCGATTCTCGTGAGCCTACGGATGCCAGCGTGGCAACAGGCTGGCGAATTTGTCGCTTATTCGAAAGATCAAAGACGCCGGGGCTATCGGCTCGTCCTGATTTTCAACGCGCGACGTCCGGTTCCGTCCGGCGACGCGTGCCGAGATCTTGACGAAATCGAGGTTGGGCCGAGCAGCGGATTGACCCGCATTCACGCTGCGTTTTGCGCGAGTCAGCGGCCGTTGTCGGAGATCGGCGGGATGGTAAGTGCGAGAGGGTTGGACGATCCGGAATTCAGGCGTTTGTTGGCTGATACGATGGATCAACTGCTGCCGCCTCGCAATTTCGAGAACGATGACGGTTGCAAAGCGCCAAGCTGCTGACGAGTTCGGCTTAACTCCCGCCCGGGCCAGGCGAGAAATGACCTGACCCGTCGTAAGCACGGCAAGCCGGAAATCTGCTTTCGCTATTTTGCGGTGCTGGCCTTGCTGTGGGTGGCGCAAACCTGCGCCCCGGTGGCTCAAACGGACCCGTTTGCGACGCTTTCGCCGGTTTACGATCCCGCGTTGGTGTGGCGGGCGGGCCATGAGAACGGACTGCGCACCGTTGTGGTCGGGTCCTCATTTAAAACAAATTTGTCGGACGAAAGCGAAAAATTACGCCCGATGCTGCGCCTGCCGCCTTGGCACCAGCGTGCCGATTTCACGTTGGTGCCAAATGCCGCCTCGCGACGCGGCTATCGTCTCGTGCTCGTCTTTAACCCAACAGCGCCGTTAACTTTTGGCGAAGCTTGCAAAGAACTTGATCATATCGAAACCTCGTCATCGACCCCAACGGTGCACCTGCATGCCGCGTTTTGCACAGGCGACCGACCACTTTCGGAGATCGATGGACGAGGTGGCGACCTGCAGGCCTTACTCGATCAAACCCTCGCGCGATTGCTGACACCCAACAATCGCGACAATTTCCGCGAGGGCCGCTGCGCGGGCGTATTTCGCTTGTGTCTATAGTCCGCTAGCACAACGTCGTTCGCAGTGCTAGTAAAGGGTCGCGCGCAAGCAAGCGCGACCTACCAACAACAATGTTTGTCTATCTGCCTTAATGACTTTCTCTGATCTCGGTCTGGGCGCCCCCGTACTTAAGGGTGTCACGGACGCCGGCTATGACGAGCCGACGCCGATCCAAGAACAAGCAATCCCTCAAATACTGCAAGGCCGTGACCTGCTGGCAAGTGCCCGGACCGGCACCGGGAAAACTGCATCTTTCGTGTTGCCGATGCTCGAGGTCCTAGCCGGCGGACGCACCCGCGCCCGGATGCCGCGGTCGCTCATTCTTGAGCCAACCCGCGAACTCGCCATGCAGGTCGCCGAGAATTTCGACATTTACGGCGCGCACGTAAAGTTGACGAAGGCTTTGCTAATCGGCGGCCTATCGTTTGGTGATCAGGACAAGGTCATCGACCGTGGCGCCGATGTGCTGATCGCGACTCCTGGGCGGCTGCTCGATCATTTTGAACGCGGACGGCTGGTCCTATCGGATATCAAGATCCTCGTCATCGACGAAGCAGATCGCATGCTCGATATGGGCTTCATCCCCGATGTCGAGCGCATTATCGGGTTGCTTCCACCGTTGCGCCAAACCTTGCTGTTTTCGGCCACCCTGCTGCCCGAGATCCGCAACCTCGCGGGCCGTTTCATGATGAACCCGCGGGAAATAGCGGTTTCGCCACCGGCGTCGGCGGTCGACAAAGTCGAACAAGGCCTGGTGATCATCGATGCCGATGACAAACGCGAAGCGTTGCGCCTGATCCTTGCCGGCCGAAATGTCGGTAGCGCCCTGATCTTCTGCAACCGCAAAAAAGACGTCGACATCCTGCACAAATCAATGACCAAGCATGGGTTCAGCTCGGCCGCTCTGCACGGTGATTTGTCACAACCCGTGCGGCTCGACACCCTCAAGCGATTCAAGAATGGCGAGGTCGCCTTCCTCGTGGCAAGCGATGTCGCCGCGCGTGGCCTCGACATCTCCGAGATGCCATGCGTAATCAATTACGACGTGCCCACCAATCCCGAAGACTATGTGCATCGCATCGGCCGGACAGCGCGGGCCGGCCGCACGGGGCGGGCGTTCACGTTGGCAACGCCCGATGACGGCGATTACGTCGCCGCTATCAGCAAAATGATGAACCTCGAGATTCCACATATAGAACTTCCGGAAATTTCGAATCTCACCTTCGATGAAAGCGGTCGCAAACGCGGTTCGCGCGGGCGCCGCCGCCGTCAACCGGCGGCGGCTAGCACGACCGGTGTCCGCGACAATCAACGGGCACAACGACCGAACGGGAATAGTGCCGCGAAACAGGCGTCACCCGCGGTTGTCGACAAACCCCAAGGCGTTCCTCAAGAAGTCGTTCCTCAAGAAAAACCCAAAGAAAATAATCGCAAGCCACGGCAACGTCGTAGCCGATCGGCGCCGCGTGTTGATGAACCCATTGCCGACGCCGACGAAGCAACGGTGGGCATGGGCGCACACGTACCTGACTTCATGAAGAGGCCGCTACCAATAATCAAGAGCGGGACCCGCGACGGGGACTCCTGAGATGCAGACGATCTTCATAATGGTGAAGTGCGAACTGGGCGAGACCTATAAGGTTGCCGACCAAGCCGTACAAACCGAACAGGTGTCGGAAGTCTACTCAGTTTCCGGTCAGCATGATTTGCTAATGAAGTGCTATCTCGACGAATCACAGGATGTCGGCCAGTTTGTTACAGAGAAGATCCAAATTATTGGCGGCATCAAAGACACCTTCACCCTGATTACATTCAAGGCGTTTTCCTAGCGCAGCCGTTGACCGACCTCTTGCGTAGGTGAGGGTCGTCAACTAATTTCGGCGGGTGGGTGAGACAACTTCTGCGCAATCACAAGAAGGCGGGCCGGCTGAGCAATCTCTTGCCGGACGCCACGCGCTCGTCACGGGTGGCGGCGCCGGTATCGGTGCGGCGATCGCCAGCAAGGTCGCACGACTTGGCGCCAACGTAACGATTCTTGATGTTGACGCT
>CAUZWH010000450.1:0-3114 GCA_963583675.1 Alphaproteobacteria bacterium | reverse complement strand
CGATAATATCGCGAATCTTCCGATCGTATGAGCCTATGGCGTTGCCACCGGCGCGCGCGCGGATATGCTATCGAGCACGTGCAGCGAATTGGAGAGAGGCGCATGGGCGATTCGACTGAGGATGACTTTAACCGCATCGACGAAATACTAAGCCAGGCGTTGGAAGCTTTTCGCCTCCACGAGGTCGATCAGCGGCTGTCGGGAAGTGCGCTTCTCGAAATTGGTGTGGCGTCGTTGGTCAAGGCGGGAGAGGAGACCGATAGTATTCTCGCCAATGTCGAAAACCTGATCGCCCGCCTGCGCCCCACCTAGAGCAATAACTAAGCTGTTCCTACGACAATGACGTCGACTGAAAATACCCCGCTCGGCGAGTATCGCGCGCTTCGGAAAGCGGGCCAGCTGCGGCCCGATTCGGGGCAGGAGCTGGCAATCGAGAAACTCCAGGTGCTGCACCACCGGCTGGTTCATCACGGGCCGCGCCGCGTCGGCCGTTGGCAGGAGCTGCTGCGCCTCAAGCGCCGGGAGGAACCACCTCGGGGTATCTACTTCTATGGTGACGTCGGCCGCGGCAAGTCGATGGTGATGGATATGTTCTTCAACACCGCACCGGTCATGGCCAAGCGGCGCATCCATTTCCACCAGTTCATGATGGATTCGCATGAGCGGATCAATCGTTTCCGCCGCGCCAATCTACGTGGCGGTGAAGATCCGGTTATTGCAGCCGCCAACGAGATCGCCGAGCAGAGTTGGCTGTTGTGCTTCGATGAGTTTGAAGTCCGCGACGTGGCCGATGCGATGATCTTAAGCCGCCTGTTCACCAATCTCATCGAGCGCGGCGTGATCGTCGTCGCCACCTCCAACCGACCACCTGACGATCTCTATCAAGGGGGTCTCAATCGCCAACTGTTCGAGCCGTTTATCGGTTTGTTGAACGCCGAACTCGATGTCTATCAACTCGGCGGCCGTCTCGACTACCGGCTTGAGCAATTCGTCGGCAAGCAGGTTTATCACACGCCGTTGGGCGCGGTCGCCGCGCAACAACTCGATCAAGCGTTTGCCGAGCTAACCGGCCAGGCCGACGGCGAACCCGACGAAATCGAATTGATGGGTCGCAAAATCTTGGTGCCGGCGCAGGCCAAGGGTGTGGCCCGATTTGCCTTCAACGATCTCTGCGCCCAGCCGCTCGCGGCGCCGGACTATCTCGCTATCGCAAACCGTTTTCACACGCTGGTGATGAACGAGATCCCGCGCATGGGGCCGGCGCAACGCAATGAGGCGCGTCGGTTCGCCACCCTGATCGACGTCCTCTATGACAATAAAATCAAGTTCATTTGTGCCGCTGATGCCGGGCCTGATGAGCTCTATCCTCAGGGTGACGGAACCTTTGAGTTTGCCCGTACCGCATCGCGGCTCATGGAAATGCAGTCTGCCGACTACGTCGCTCTGCCGCACGCTTAGCCACCATATTCAGCGATCGCGCGCCTTGCTGTCGAGAAACGCCTGCATCATGCGGCGCGGTTCGTCGGTTTGGTAGGCGTTGGCGTAGGCGTCGATGCCGATGTCGATTGCACTATCGAGATCGAGCTGCTCCCAACGGCGGATAAGAATTTTCTGGTCGTGGATCGCGCACGGGCCGCTCGCGAGAATCGAATCGAGCCACCGCTCGATCGCAGCGTCCAACTCACCCGCGGGCACCAAACGCTCAATGAAGCCGATCGACTGAGCTTGGGCTGCATCAATGATATCGCCGGTCAAAACCAGTTCGCGCGCCTTGCCCCAGCCAACCAGGCGGGGCAGCACCGCCGCCTCGATGACCGACGGAATACCGACCCGCACTTCCGGCATGCCGAATTTTGCGTCCGTTGATGCCGCGCGCAGATCGCAGCTCGCCGCTATTTCCATGCCCGCGCCCAGGCAATAGCCATTAATTCGCGCAATGGTCGGAACCGGGAAGTCGCGCAATCGGCGACACAGCCCGTGCAGCTCGGTGATGAAGTTGCGAGCCGCATCGCTATCGAATCCGACCATCTCGCGAATGTCGGCGCCGCCGATAAAGGCGTCGGTTCCAGCGCCGGTGAGAACGACCGCCCGGATCGTTTTGTCGTCGAAAAATAGGTCGAGACTTTGGTTGAGCTGATTAATGAGTGCGGTGCCGACGATGTTGAGTTTGGCCTGATTGTCAATACTCAGCCACGCGACCCGACCGGACGCGTGGTCATCGATACGGATCCGAATGGTGGGTGCTTGCATAGCATCGCCTCGGGGTACCATAAGTTGGCTTCCTTCCATTAAGATGCGCCGGACAGAGTAAAACCGGAGGTTGGGATGGCGCTCACTATAAATAAATCCATACAGGATCGTTTGTCGGATGCCGATCTTGCGGCGTGGCGCGAAATACCAAGTGCCATTATTAGCGACGAACTCAATCGTGCAGCGACCATGGTGGCCGCGATCAAGCCGCTGGTGCCGGGCACCACGTTTGCGGCCCAAGCGTTGACGGCCCAGGTGATGGTTGGCGACAACGCGCCGCTTCACCACGGTGTCCTCGAAGCATGGCCCGGCTGCGCGATCGTGATCGACGCGCGTGGCCACCTCGACACGGCTGTCTGGGGCGGTGTCTTGACCTATATGGCCAAAGCGCGAGGCGTCGCTGCGGTAATTGTTGATGGGGCGATTCGTGACGTCGCTGAACTCCGGGATTCGGGAATCGCGATTTATTGCCGTGGCGCGGTTCCCAACGGCCCGCACAAGGGATTCGGCGGCAGCGTTAACGTGCCGATTCAATGCGGCGGCACCCCGGTTGATCCCGGCGACCTCCTGGTCGGCGACGACGATGGCATCGTCGTTATCCGTCCTGCGCAAATGGACGGCCTGCTCGATCGCGCCAAAGCGAGGATAGCGCACGAAGAAGAAGTTCTCCGCGAGATTGATGCCGGCAAATCAACTGTCGAAATAACCGGTATCAAATCACCCGAGAAGTTCGGGTAACCCCATCGCATTGCGATGGGGTTACCTAGGTCTATCTCTTAGGCACCATTGACATGCTAATTTGGCGAGGCAATCCTAGCCACACGTCGACGTGAAATGATACGGTGAGGCGGGCGATTCGTTTCG
>CAUZWH010000449.1:0-3143 GCA_963583675.1 Alphaproteobacteria bacterium | reverse complement strand
GGTGGTCATAGCGGAACAGAAAAACCGCCGCGCGGCGCGCATCGTTGCTGGTGCCGGCGACCTTCACCGTCACGTATTCCTTGTCGCGCACAAAACTTACGTCAAGGTTGTTACGCGCGCGGGCATGGGCCATCTCCAGCGCACGTTTCACCGCCGCCGGGTTAGAGCCAACAACGTGGGTCTTACCCTCAACCACCAACTCCGGCGTATAAATCGTACGTCGTCCATTGGCCCGGGCGTAGCCACGCTGACGGGTGACAAATTCGGCTGAGCCGAAGGTGTCCTTCCAACCGAGATAGTCCCAGTAGTCAACGTGGAGGCTCAGGGCGACAACATCTTCACGCTTGGCAAGTTCACCCAGCATCTCATCGGCCGGCGGGCACGAGTTACACCCTTGTGAGGTGTAGAGCTCAACGACAGCGATGGGTTCGCCAGCGGAAGCCGGGTGGACGAAACTACCGGTAGCGGCACCGGCGACAATTAAAATTGCGAGCGCACGAAAAAATATTGCCATGCAGCCTACTTAACTGCCGCCGTGACCGTCGGCGAATCAAACCTCTGTGATATTTTTTTGATGCCGATCACGCCGCCTGAGAAAGATTTCGCAAGACGTAATGGAGGATGCCGCCGTTCTGGAAGTAGGTGACTTCGTCAACGGTCTCGATCAGGCACACGAGCTTGATTTTAGTCTTCCCACCATTGGCCCGCGTGATCGTGCAATCGACCTGCATGCGCGGCGTAATACCACCGGCCATGCCGCTTATGTCGAACACCTCGCTGCCATCAAGTTTTAGTGTCTTGCGGCTTTGACCGCCGGTGAAGACCAACGGCAGGACCCCCATCCCGACCAGATTTGAGCGATGGATGCGCTCGAAACTTTCGGTAATGACGGCTTTGATGCCGAGTAGTGCGGTCCCCTTGGCAGCCCAATCGCGCGACGATCCGGTGCCGTATTCCTTACCCCCGACGACAACCAGCGGAGTCGATGACTCCGCATACTTCATAGCTGCGTCGTAGATCGACATTTGCTTGCCGGCGGGCATGTACCGGGTAATGCCGCCCTCGGTGCCGGGCGCCATTTCGTTGCGTAAGCGGATGTTCGCAAAGGTCCCCCGCATCATGATTTCGTGATTACCGCGGCGTGACCCGAACGAATTGAAGTCAGCGTTCTTGACTTTATTCTTGGCCAGATACGCGCCAGCCGGACCATCAGCTTTGATTGCACCGGCTGGCGATATGTGATCGGTGGTGATGCTGTCGCCGAGCAAGGCAAGCACGCGAGCTCCGGCGACGTCGCTGAAGGTCCCGGGTTCGTCCTTCATTCCATCGAAATAGGGCGGCTCTTTCACATAAGTCGAACCCCGTGGCCACGCGTAGGTGACGCTAGCTTTGGTCTTGATGCGCCGCCAATCGCGGTCGCCCTCGAATACCGCATCATATTGCTTGCGGAACATCGCCGCGGTCACGCATCGGCGCATAGTTTCCTGAACCTCTCGCGTCGACGGCCAGATATCGCGCAAATAAACCGGCTTGCCCTTCCGGTCGGTACCGATTGGGTCTTTGCTAATATCAATGTTCATCGATCCCGCGATCGCGTAAGCGACGACCAATAGCGGCGAGGCCAGGTAGTTGGCTTTGACGTGGGGACTGACGCGGCCTTCAAAGTTGCGATTGCCCGACAACACAGACGTCACGACCAGGTCGTTCTTGGTGACAACGTCGGCGATGGGATCGGCGAGCGGTCCTGAGTTGCCGATGCACGTGGTGCACCCATAGCCAACCAGGTTGAAGCCAAGTTTATCCAGGTCTTTTTGGACGCCGGCCTTCTTCAGGTAGTCACTCACCACCTTGGAGCCCGGTGCCAACGAGGTCTTGACCCAGGGTTTGACCTTCAGGCCCAGCTTGACCGCGTTGCGGGCGACCAGACCGGCCCCGAGCATCACGCTCGGGTTGGACGTGTTGGTGCAACTGGTGATCGCGGCAATCACGACATCGCCATCGCCAAGATCATATTCAGTGCCTTTGACGGAATGGCGTTTGGCGGATTTACCCGCCCGTCCGAATTCCTTGACCAGTGCCTTGCCGAATTCGCCGGCAGCCTTCGCCAGGGTGACCCGGTCTTGCGGACGTTTGGGCCCGGCGAGGCAAGGTTCGACGCCGCTGATATCGAGCGACAGCGTATCTGTGAATATCGGATCTGGCGTTCGCGACGTGCGCCACATGCCCTGCGCCTTGGCATATTTCTCAACCAGCGCAATTTGGGAAGGCTTGCGACCGGTCGCCTTCATGTAGTTGATCGTTTCCTGATCAATCGGGAAGAACCCGCAGGTTGCGCCATATTCAGGCGCCATATTGGCGAGCGTCGCACGATCAGCGAGCGACAGCTGATTGAGTCCGGGCCCGTAAAACTCGACGAACTTCCCGACCACGCCTTTCTTGCGCAGCATCTGGGTGACGGTCAGCACGAGGTCGGTCGCGGTAACGCCATCGCGCAACTTGCCGGACAACTTGAACCCGATAACCTCAGGCAGGCGCATCGATACCGGTTGGCCGAGCATCGCGGCCTCGGCCTCGATTCCGCCAACCCCCCAACCCAATACGGCGAGCCCGTTTACCATCGTCGTGTGGCTGTCGGTTCCGACCAATGTGTCGGGGTAGGCATAGGTCTGTCCGTGTTCGCGCTTGGTCCACACCACCTGCGCGAGGTATTCAAGGTTGACTTGGTGGCAAATGCCCGTGCCAGGCGGTACGACGCGGAAATTATCGAACGCCATCGATCCCCAACGCAGGAATGTATAGCGCTCGGCGTTGCGCTTATATTCCAAGTCGACATTGTCCCGGAACGAATTGCGGGTGCCGAAATTGTCGACCATTACCGAGTGGTCGATCACCAGATCGACCGGTGATAGCGGATTGATCTTTTTCGGATCGCCGCCGAGTTTGCTCATTGCACCGCGCATCGCCGCGAGATCGACAACCGCAGGAACGCCCGTGAAATCCTGCATCAAGACCCGCGCCGGCCGATAGGCAATCTCAAGCGTGGACTTTCTGGTCTTCAACCAGGTACCGGCGGCTTTGATGTCCGCTTTGGTGACCGACCGGCCGTCCTCGTAACGCAGAAGATTCTCGATCAGAACTTTGAG
>CAUZWH010000448.1:0-3155 GCA_963583675.1 Alphaproteobacteria bacterium | reverse complement strand
CAGGCGGCGACGCCGGCGATGGCGAAATCGCCGTGGCGGCGATTGAATTCCCTGAAGATCCAGCCGCGCCCCTGAGTCCAGGACGGCACCCGAATCTCGGTCAGCAATTCGTCGGGTGCGAGTGCGGTCGCCAACAGACCCGCGTGAAAATCTGCGGCCGCGATCGTCCGCGACTACTACATCGTCTTTACGGCCGACGGCACCGCTTGCTATTCCGACGCCGACCACCAGGCGACCCTACGCAATATCGATCGTTTCTTCGGACAGATCACGACGGTGGGCGAACTGGCAGCTATTTGGGACGGTCGAGCGAAACAGGCGGCAGAATGAGCGTCAATATGGCGGCATACACGGCACCCTGCATGTGTGCGTCTGAGCACTCGATTTTCGAGTGATGCTGGCGTATTGTGCGCGCGATTCGGAGACGCGTTGTGCTAGCCGCGATATTTGAGCTTGCGGCCGATTTGGGGGGCTTAGTTGCCACGCTTTTATACCATCCCAACTGCGTTGATCGCACTTTGGCTTGCCGCGTTTTCGCTCATTTCCAATCCCGCAGCCGCTGAGAAACGCGTTCCCTTCTCCATTTTCTACGGTGGCGTTGAGATCGGCACCTACGCGATTACCGCATTCGAAGAGGGGAAGCAGCGACGGCTTGAGACCTCGATGAACCTGCGGGTCGCGTTCGGCCCAATTACGCTACATCGATTGCAACAGACCACGCGTGAGATCTGGGAAGATGGCAAGCTCGTACGCCTTGACGCACAAACCGCGGAAAATGGCGGCGAAACAGCGGTGGCCGCTCATTTCCAGGCCGGGGGGTTGGTGGTCGAAGGGCCGAACGGATCAACCGTCGCCCGCGGACCGGTAGGAACACTCCCCTCTATGATTTTAGGCGATACGACCGGCCAGTATATTGACCCAAAAAATGGACTTCTCCTGCCCGTCGTTGTCGAGAGCAAAACCTCAACGCAGAGCGGCCCCCACAATAAGTTTCCCGGCCAAGGCATCAGAGGGTTTTCGATAAGTGATGGCGTAACAGCGGATGTCTGGCGCGACCAGAGTGGTGTCGTTCTCATGGTCGTTCAGTCAGACGGCGTTGAGCTTGAGTTCCGGCGGCCGATCGCAAAGGTCGGCCATGTTGAAGCGCTACAGCAGCGCGAAATCAGGGTGTCGATTCTTTCCGAAGCGAAAGAGCAAATAGAGCTCCGCTGACGCTGCCGACCGTCGTTCGACCGCCCGATCCGCCAAAAAATATGAAGCTACGTACGCTTAGATACAGTGTTGCTGTCGCCGTTGTGCTGGTTGGCTTTGGGGCGGCCGTCGCCCATGGAGAACCCGCGGATTCGCCAAAAGCGTTTGTGGAGTCGCTCGCGCAAAGAGTTGTACATGCGCTGAATGACCGTGAACTCTCCGAGCAAGGCCGCCTGTTGAAGTTTCGTACGCTGTTCGAGGAAGGCCTCGCTCTCCCCGCGATCGGAAGATTCGTGCTCGGTCGATACTGGCGCCGTGCGACGCGGGACGAGCGAAAAACTTATCAGAGCCTATTCGAAGACTATGTTGTCGCAATTTACGCCTCTCGTCTCGGGCGTTACCAAGGCGAAACGGTCCGCGTGGTGGGCACAAGAAAAGACGGTGGCCACGATACTGTCGTTAGCACGGAAATTCTCTCGGAGGGAAAACCAACCACGCGCGTCGATTGGCGCGTTCGAAGAACGCCAGGCCGCTACAAGATACTCGACGTCGTGGTCGAAGGCATAAGCATGGCGATTACGCAACGATCCGAGTTTGCCGCGGTAATCCAGCAGAACGGCGGTCGATTGGACGGCTTACTCAGCCAACTTCGCGCCAAGGCATCCAAAAATTGACGAATGAGCAGCTAAAAGAACGGCCGCCCGACCACCGTGGGTATGGCGTTCACAAAGGCGGCCACAGTCCCTCATTTCGCGATCGGCCCGGGACCTCGTTGCGTACTCGGCTAGAACACCGGGTTTTCGCGGTAGGTGCCCCATAAGCCGCGTAGTTTCTCGACGATATCGCCCATGGTCGCGCCCGCGCGAACGAGTTCAACCGTCGTCGGCATAATGTTTTGAGTTTCGTCCTTGGCATCCTCGATCAGCCGATCGAGCAACGCGCTCACCGTCGCGTCGTCGCGCTCTGCCCGCACCCGACGGGTGCGGGCAATCTGCCGGTCGGCGGTGCTAAAATCGTAGGGATGAAGTTCGATATTATTGCGCTCGTCGGCTTCGACGAATTTGTTCACGCCAACCACCGGTTTCTCTCCCGACTGTTTGCACAATGCGGTTTCATAAGCGAAATCGGCGATATGCTGCTGGAACCAGCCTTCCTCGATCGACTTGATCGTGCCGCCGCGTTCTTCGATCTCGTCGAGGATGGCAAAGATACGCTGCTCATAATCGTTGGTAAGGCTCTCCAGGTAGAAGGATCCGCCGAGCGGATCAATGACGTTGGCGATGTTTGATTCGTCGGAGATGATCTGCTGCGTGCGCAGCGCCATCTTCATTGATTCCTCGGTGGGAATCGCAAACGCCTCGTCGTAGCCGTTGGTGTGCAACGATTGGCAGCCGCCGAGTACTGCGGCTAAGGCCTGCAGTGTGGTGCGGACGGTGTTAATCATGAATTGCGGCTTGGTGAGCGTGGCTGCCGCGGTCTGGCAATGGAAGCGCAGGCGCATGGATGCCGGATCCTTGGCCCCGAACCGTTCCTTCATGATTTTGGCGTAGCAGCGCCGGGCGGCACGGAACTTGGCGATCTCCTCAAAAAAATCACCCCCTGATCTTCGTCCATGCCTACCTCTACCGCTTGCGCGAGCACTTGCCGGGGCGGGTTACTCTAACCGTGGTCTCAGATGAGGAAACCGGCGGACGCTGGGGCGCCGACTGGTTGACGGAGACTTTCGTTGATGAGGTTCTCGGCGATTGCGTGCTGAGTACCGAACCCAGCGGTCTTGAAACCGTGCGCTTCGGCGAGAAATCGATCCTCTGGGTGCGCTTCCGTATTGGCGTTCCCGGCGGCCACAGCGCCTAACCCACACCAGCGCCAGCGCTAACAAAATCGCCGCAGCGCTGATCCGCGATCTCGAAGTGATCGAGGCGATGGTGCCTAATGAGACGGATGCGGTGCGGCGCACGCTCGAC
>CAUZWH010000447.1:0-3161 GCA_963583675.1 Alphaproteobacteria bacterium | reverse complement strand
GCCGTTTTAGTTTGTGGTGTCATCGTATCTATCCCAGCATGCGAGTTGGTATTGGCCGAGTGCCGGTGGCATTCTGAGATCAGCGTAGGCCTATGAGGCCTTCAAGGGAATCCGTCGCCTGAATTAGCACAATGTATACCAGCCAGATTATTGTTGATGATTTCCTACTCAATCCCCTAGAGATCAGGGAGAGGGCGCTGAATCTTGATTATCGAGAACCGAAAACTCAGAAGAACTATCCTGGGATAAACTCGCGCCAGAGGCTGGACTATCCAGGGCTTGACAACTTAGTCTCCGAGCTTACCGGGGAACAGGTTGTTGGAAGTACGGCCGAAAACGCGCATGGTCATTGCCGCGTGTCATTGAATGGCGACGATAATCGCCGAAAATTGCAAATCCACATAGACTTTGGCTTGGTTTGGGCGGGCCTATTATATCTCACTCTTCCAGAGTCCTGCCAGGGCGGCACTGAGTTCTACCGGCATCTTGAGAGTGCCAGCGATCGTGCGCCGATCTATCCTGACGAACTCAAGGCCGCCGGCGTTCAAAACTATGCTGAAGCTGGTCTCAGTATCATTAAGAAAGACAGCAACGATCCCCTCAAATGGGAGCATATTTCTACCGTTCCGATGCGCTTCAACCGTCTCGTGCTGTTGCGTCCGTGGTTTTATCACACCGCGGGACCGTCTTTTGGAGACAGAATTGAGAATGGCCGGCTAGTGCA
This sequence comes from Alphaproteobacteria bacterium, assembly GCA_963583675.1. Taxonomy (GTDB): domain Bacteria; phylum Pseudomonadota; class Alphaproteobacteria; order SHVV01; family SHVV01; genus CAUZWH01. The sequence goes on along the minus strand of CAUZWH010000447.1, from coordinate 2,437 downwards.
ATTATTCTTTTTTGAAGGTGTTAGTTAGGCGGGTTTTGTACCGCGAAGCACGATGGTAATTTCGCGGACAACGTTGTTTACCTAGCGCTCGGCCACTGCAAGTAAACCACTATTTATTCCACCATTTTCTAGCCGATTGGGCCACGGCTCGACCGATGACATGTTCACCGATTCGACCCCGCGGTAGATGTTGAGAATGAGTCCTAGTGGAGTATTGGACGCGCACACAGGCTCGTACTGACGTGGAGAAAACCGTCGCGTTAGTCCTGCCTGCAGGCGGGCTTAAGTCGCACACCAGTTCGTTTCTCTATAGCTCTAAACTACCGGTCGACGGTGATTGCTTTAACACATGGCCATCGTGGTTTTTAATTGCTGCCTAGCAGTTCGCACGCGAGGCCACCGATTGCGGCGATTGCAGTGATCGGCATACCGTTAAGCCGATCTATGTTTTTGCTCGTTAGGCCGCCAAGTGCCACCACAGGAAGCGGGCTTGCTTGGGCGAGAGCGTGAAAGCGCGGCGCCCCGAGTTCTACCCTGCCGGGGTGTGAACTGGTCGGAAAAACGGCGGCGAGCAGTGCGGCGTCAGCGTGCAACTTCGTGAGCGCGTAAAGATCCTCGGCCGAGTGGGCGGCAATAGTGATCAACCAATCCGGGCGACGGGCTCGCCAAATTAGACCTTTGTCTCGCTGGCTCTGCGGAAAATGAACGCCGCTGGCCCTGACGCGAAGGGCCAGATTGCCGTCGCCGCCAACCAACAGGCGCAGGTTTCGGCGTTGCGCTACCGAGGCGAGGGCGACCGCAAGCTCGGTACGATCCGATGCGGTGTAGTCGCGAAGAATAACGCAGCTACCCGGGGGCAGGCGTGCGACCACGGGTAGCGGATCGGCGATGCGGGATTTATCGGTGAGGAAGAACAACGATGGTAGTTTGCCTAGCGGTTTACCTGCGTTGAGTCGTTTTGCGAAGGTTGTTAGCTTGGTCAAGATGCCAATGGGCGCGCGCGAGCAACTCGGTTGAACTGTGGGAGATCGTAACCTGCCATGACGATCCCATCACTGCCAAGCACCGATCCGTTCGAGCCTGGCGTTTCGATCTCTAAAAATCTTGATCATGTCCGCGCGCGTGTTCGTGACGTTGCCGTGCAGGCAGGCCGTGCGCCGGACACCGTTACCCTGATTGCTATATCGAAAACCCATCGCGCTGAGGTTATCGAAAAAGCACTCGCCGCCGGTCAACAGCAATTCGGTGAGAACCGTATCCAAGAAGCTGGTGACAAATGGCCGCAACTTCTAATTGCCGCGCCTGGCGTTGAGCTTCACCTGGTTGGTCATCTGCAAACCAACAAAGTTAAAGAAGTCGTCGGGTTGTTTGACGTCATCCAAACACTCGATCGTCCAAAGCTCGCACATGCGCTTGCCAAAGAACGAACGCGCCAAGATCGCCGGGTCGAGTGTTTCATTCAGGTCAATACCGGTGAAGAGTTACAAAAATCAGGTGTATTTCCATCGGCCGCCGACGACTTTATCAGTCTATGCCGCGATCAACTCAAACTCGACGTCACGGGGTTGATGTGCATACCACCGGTCGATGAGGAACCGTCGCTGCATTTCGCACTTCTGCGATCGATTGCCGAGCGCAACAGATTAGTCAAACTCAGCATGGGCATGAGTGCCGATTTTGAAATCGCGATTGCGTTTGGTGCCACGCACGTCCGGGTCGGGACAGCTATTTTCGGTGCCCGCCACACTGGTTCAGTCCCTACTACCGAATCCTAATTGACGAATCGAGGTCAATCCTCCCAAGGAGCTGCTTTAGGTCCGCCAAGCTAAGCGCAATGCAGCCTTCGGTCGGTCCGTAGTCGCTATTTGCGACGTGGAGGAAGATCGCACTGCCACGATCCGGAATAACCGGATCGTCGTTGTACCCCAAAATCCCGATTACGTCGTAAAGGTGATCGACCCGCCACAGTGTCTCGCAGCTTGCAGGGTACGGAAGTTTCACTTGATAATTGTATGCACTGTCGGTGGGATCGTTGCACCAGCCATCGTCTGGCTCAAGCGCCGAGATTGGAACAGCTGTTTCCGGTGGTACCATTCGATCGGGGCGGTAGAGGACCCGTCGAATTGGCAATATGCCGCTCGGCGTTCCCCCATCGCCTTCGCGTTTGTCGCAGACGATCCCTGCTCGCCCGAGAGCGCAGCGCGCGCTTCGGCAATCCCATGTCAGGTGGGAAGAACTATCTACGTTGATGATCGGCAACTCGCTCTTTCCCAAGTTGCAAAGTGTATTAATATGCGCGATCGGTACCCCGGTTTGAAGCGATACCGTTGGCCAAAAAAACTTTTGTGTAGAGGAGCAGTGCTTCTGCGAACCCTTGCGCGAAGAGGTGTGCAACCTGCGACGTGGCACTTGTCGGTATGGCCAACGTCCTGCGAGG
>CAUZWH010000446.1:0-3174 GCA_963583675.1 Alphaproteobacteria bacterium | reverse complement strand
GAGCACCTTATCGATCCTTGCGTTGTTGGCAGCGAGGCCCGTCGCCCGATGAGAAAGCGCCGGCCCGGCACACCCGGTCACGGTCATGTCGTGGTCGGCCAGCATCTTGTTGGCCTCAGCGATGCCGCATTCTTCGAGCTTGTCGCGCCACACGCCGATGCCGTGAATGCCGCACCGCGCATAACCCTCGATCGCGGCACGCAGATCCCATTGCAGCCGGTTGGTCGCCTGATTGACGGCGAGGTGTTCGGCGTCGGCCATCGTTACCGGCCTACGCCGGGGACCGCCAACGGGCGCCGTGACGGTTGCGGAACAGCGCGCTGAAAACCGATTAGCGGGCGCAAGCTAGATTTCCATCTCTTCGCGAAGAATCTCCAGAGCGAGCCACTCTTCCTCGACCGCGCCAAGTTCCTGCTGGGCGGCATTGTGGCGCGCGACCGAAGTGTTGAACATGTCCGGATCTTGACCAAACAGAGCGGGATTCGAGAGCCGCTCGCCCAGCGCTTTCAATTCCAGCTCGAGCGCGGCGATCCGCTCAGGCAACACCTTGAGGGCGTGCTTCTGCTTGAAGCCCAGGCGTCTCTGGTCAGATCGGCGGGCTGGTTTCTCAACGAGCGCTCGCTTCGTTCGAGGTGCGTTAGCCGCTTTGTTAACCCTCTGGTTGGCCCTCTGGTTAGCCCTTGGGTTGGCCTGTCGGGGCAGAACCAACGGAGAAACGCCGGCGCCGCGTTGCGCGATCATGTCGCTGTAGCCACCGGCATATTCGACCCACGCCCCAATCTCCTCAAAGGCCAAGACCGACGTCGCCACCCGGTCAATAAAATCGCGGTCATGGCTCACCAGGAGAACCGTTCCGGTGTAGTCGGCGAGCATTTCCTGCAAGAGGTCGAGCGTCTCGAGATCGAGATCGTTGGTCGGTTCGTCAAGCACCAGAAGATTGGACGGCGTCGCCAAACCGATCGCTAACATCAGCCGCCCGCGCTCGCCGCCAGATAGAACACCGACAGGTGTGCCTGCTTGCTCGGGCGCAAACAGAAAGTCCTTCATGTAGCCGATGACATGCCGGCTGCCAGCGCCCGTCTCTACGGTGTCGCTACCGCCCCCGGTCAGCGAATCGCGTAGCGACTTCGACGGATCTAGGTTGTCGCGCCGCTGGTCGAGCGACACCAGTTTGATATTCGCGCCCAGTCTTACCGAACCCGCATCAGGTTCGAGAACGCCGGTCAGGAGATTAAGCAGTGTCGTCTTGCCGGCGCCGTTGGGACCTACAATTGCCAGCCGGTCGCCGCGTTGCACGCGCAACGAAAGGTCGGCAACGATGAAACGGGAGCCGAAGCTTTTGGACGCCGACTTCACTTCGGCGACAAGTTTGGCGGAGGGATTGGCCACATGCTGTGTCATCGTGACATTTCCGGCCGGCCCGCGGTGCTCCCGCCGGGTCTGGCGCAACGTGGCGAGGTCGCGTAGCCGTTTTTGATTACGCTTACGCCGCGCGGTTACGCCATAGCGGACCCAATGTTCTTCCGCGACAATTTTGCGGTCGAGTTTGTGCCGGGCCAGTTCCTCCTCTTCGAGAATCTGATCGCGCCAAGCCTCGAATGTGGCGAAGCCCTGCTCGTGACGCCGCACCTGTCCCCGGTCGAGCCAAAGCGTGATCCGGGTCAGGTTGCTCAGCAGCCGCCGGTCATGGCTGACAATAACCAAGGCCGAGCGAACGCCGCCGAGTTCATCCTCCAGCCACTCGATCGCCGGCAGGTCGAGATGGTTGGTGGGCTCGTCGAGGAGCAGGATATCGGGCGCCGGCGCCAGGGCCTGGGCCAATGCGCAGCGACGAAGTTCTCCGCCCGACAATGTTGCCGGCATCTCCGCGCCTGTCAGGCCCAAACGCTCGAGCAAATGTCGCGCGCGGTGCGGGTCACCAGCCGGGCCGAGGCCGTCAAGAACGACATCGAGCGTGGTACGGTAACGGTCGAACCGAGGCTCCTGCGCGAGATAGCGAATCGTTACCCCATGCTGGATGACGCGCTCGCCTTGGTCGGGGTCAAGTGTTCCCGCGGCAACCTTCAGCAGCGTCGATTTTCCCGAGCCGTTGCGCCCCACCAGGCCAAGCCGATCGCCCCGATGCACCATGAGTTCGGCGGCCGTCAGCAGCGGGGTCCCACCGAAGGTTACATGCAAGTTCTGGAGGGTCAGGAGAGGGGCGACCAAAGCGAGTTCCGCTGCGTTTTCTTGGGTGATGAAATTCTATCTTAAGGCATCTTTGGCAGAACATGTCGGGCCAGCCCGCCCACTGAGCGGCGCAGCCGCTTTCTTCTGACCGTCAGTTCCCCGCGGCCGATATCAGGGATACTCCGAATTGGCGCGATCTTTGACTTGGGGTATACAGCGCAATCGTCATTGAGGTCTAAGAAACTCACGCGTTCGGATCTTGGGGCCGAGCCGCCAGTGAGCCAATCCAGACGCTACTTGGAGGACTGTTGATGAACACGTCCCTCTCGAACCGTATCACCACGCTATTCGTTGTGATTGGTATCATCGCCGCGGCGGCGGTCGCGGTCGTTGTGCCCAGATTGATTGGTGATCTCATGCGCGACGAGGCCCGGCGATCGGCCGAGCAAACAGTGCGGATGGTGAAGGTTTTGCGGGGCTACCACACCAAGAACGTCGTTGCGCAGGTCAACAAATCGGGCGTTTTGCGAACGCACTATGTGCACGAAAACGATGATAGCGTAGTTCCCCTTCCTGCCACGATGGTGCACGAATTGAGCGAGCTCCTCGCCAAGGAAGGAATATAGATCGATCTCTATAGTATCTATCCATTCCCACACCGGGCCGGCCGGCAACTCGATTCGTTTGCGAAGCAAGCGTGGGACGCGGTATCAAAACAACCGCAGGTCAGTTACTCACGAACTCTAACTGAAAACGGCAAAGAACTGATACGGGTGGCGATTGCCGACACCCTGCAAGCACCCGCCTGCGTCACTCACCCCGACACGCCCCGGGTCGGTTGGGCCCTGGGCGACGTGCGCGGTGTTTTGGAGATAACGCAGGACCTTTCGGAAAACCTGGCCGCAGCACACTGGCAGGCTCAGCGGCGCTGTTCTTCTCGATGAGGCGCAGCGTGGGTGCCGAACGGCAGAAAGCTGAGGCGCAACTCGCCAGCGATGCTGCACG
>CAUZWH010000445.1:0-3178 GCA_963583675.1 Alphaproteobacteria bacterium | reverse complement strand
GTCTGGCCGGCCGCGCGAATTGCGGCCCGGCGTTCGCGAGAACCGGCATAGGCCTTATGCGAGTTGAGGTTGACCGTGTAGCCCCACACCGATTCGATCAATCGGCTGAAACTACGGACGCGATGGGTGGATGTGCCGGTCCTTTCGCCTGGGATCATGCCGTGCACCCGCTCGGAGAATGTCCACTGCCCAAACAGTGCCTGCCCCTCGACCGCGAAGCGAGACGTGCCCCAGCCGGTTTCCGCCGCTGTCTGCGCCAGCGCGAGCGATGGCGGGACAATGTCGACCCGGCGCAACATTTCCTTGATGTTCTTGATCGGCGCATCGACTCCGTAGAGTTCACCCATTTTGGCGAGCCATTTGGTCGCGGCGATATTGAAGGTGCCGCCCGTGTGTTGACGTTCGCTAAGCTCCAGAAGCGCGGCGCGGTGGCGCAAGATGCGTTCATTGACGCACAGCATCTGCGGCCGCACAGCGAGTAGGAACAGCGCCTTGCGCGCGGCGAGCGGTTCCAAGCTCGCCAGATCGTCGGGCAACGCCCTGATATAGAACCGTGGCACCGCGCGCTCACGCTTGCGCGCGCTCGCCAGGTCATAAGTCCAGCGCGCGAACAACTGGTGCAGTTGGGCGCTGCTACCGATGATGATTTCCGGGGCGGCGCAGGACGTCGATCGTGGTGAGCGCCCGTTCTGACCAGGTCGCTTTGAGATCGGCGACGCCGATGCCGAATGTGGCGCAAGCCGCGGCCAGACATCCAGTGCTTAAGAAACGCAGGCGGTTGGTCATATCGCTATCGCGCCTGACCGATCTGCAACCCGAAGCGGCGCGCCACGATCGCGACGATGACGACCATTGCGGCAGTGACGACGCCGACGCAGGCCGCCATCTCGACATCGCCGTTATTGGCATATTCCAGCATCAGCACCGAGAGTGGCAGCGACGACGGTTGCGCCAATAGCAACACGGTGCTCACGTCGCGAATCCCGGCAATCGCGACCAGCACGAACACGCTGATCAGTATCGGTTTCATGAGCGGCAGGACGATGCGACGAAAGGTCTGTAAACGGGCCGCGCCACACACCTGCGAGGCGTGTTCGAGTTCGATGCCGATCTGCGATATCGAGTTTTTCATTATCGATACGCCCAACGGCAGTTGCGCGACGGTGATGGCAAAAATCAGTAGTCCGATCGACCCATAAAACGGCGTCAACAACGGGGTGAACAGGACCAACGTCAGCAACCCGACACCAAGGAGTATCCCCGGCACGCACCACGGTAGCCAAACCAGGAAATCGGTTGCCGGACGCATCGCCACGCGCGTGCGTTGAATCGCATAAGCGAGTCCGGCATAGACGAAGACACCGATGGCAGCGGCACCAAGGCCGAGGATCAAGGTGTTGATGATGGCTGGAACAAAATTGGTGTCGCCGACCACGATGCGCCAATACTCCCAGGTGAACGGCTCATCGAGGTCGAAAAACCCGAACAGAGTCATCGATGTTCCGAGCACGAGGAAAGCCATTGGCACGAAAACAATCACCGCAATCACTAAGAAAAACACCGCCGATAACACCCAGCGCCACCGGCCGATCGAAAATTGGCGCAGGCTCAGACCCGAGCCGGTGATGGTTGCGTAGGAATGTGCCGCCGTATAGCGCTGATAAATCAAGGCGAGAACCAGCAATGCGAACAACACCACGGTACTCAGCGCCATGGCTTCGCCTAGCCGCGGTGGCTCCCAATTGACCAACGCATACACATGGGTCGAATAAACATAGATTTGGGCCGGTGCGCCGAGCAGTTGTTCGACTTCAAAGGCCTCAAGGCCGCGGATGAAGCCGAGAATAGTGCCGGTCAGCAGCGCCGGAACCAAAAGCGGCAGGGTTATGCGCCGAAACACTTGTAGGGCGCCTGAACCGCAGATACGGCCGGCATCCTCCAACGTGCCATCCATCTGCCGAATCGCGGGCCCGAGCAAAATAATCATGACCGGCACGGAACTCGCCGTCATATGTACCCAGAAGATCCCGGCGATTGAATTAACCTCGAAGATGGATTGCTCAAGCGCGAACCAGTCTTTGAGCCAGATGTTCAGCAAGCCGTTGTGATCGTCGAGGATCAGCATCCAGCCCAGTGTCACCGGAATGAGGGGCAGGAAGAAGGCGATCCAGAACATGAACTCGATGAAGCCACGGCCAGGTATCGGAACGCGGATCAATAACCACGCGATGAAAAACCCGGTCAGTGCGGCAAACGGCGCCCGCGCTGCGAACAGCACGCTATAGCCAAGCGCCGAATGGGCGTGACCGCTTTCATAGATAATCGAGCGCCACGCGCCTTCATCATCAAAGCTACCGTCGATGACAACCAGGATTGGGCCGAGCGTAACGGTCGCGGCCGCAGCCAGCAGAATTAGGCCCCACACCAAACGTGAGGACTTATGACGACCGCCCAACCAACCGCGCGGGCCGATGTCGGCGACCCCTAGCTCGGCCATACCTTGATTTTCCCGGGATCAAGGTGAAGGCTCAGCGTTGCACCGGGTTCGACGGGCAATGTTTTCGCCAACCGTAGCGCCACCTCGGCGCCCGCTGCCGCCACCATGCAGTCATAGTGATCGCCGCCGTAAGCGAGGTCGAGAATGGTGGCTTCGACGGCGCTAACGGAAGCTACATGGCCGTCCGCGACCGTGATGTCCTCGGGCCGTACCGCGACTTTGACGCGGGCGCTCAGCGGTTCGCTAGTCGTTGTTTCCAAGACCGTTGACGGTGCTTGCACGAGACGCACGGTTGCGCTCTCACCGTTGCGCGCGATCACTTCGCCGTCGAACACAATGGTTCGACCAACGAAGTCCTGGACAAAATAGCTCGATGGGTTCTCGTAAATATCGAGCGGCACGCCAACTTGCTCGATAATGCCGTCGCGCATAACGGCGACGCGGTGCGAGAGCGAGAGCGCCTCGATCTGGTCGTGGGTTACGTACAGGATCGTCGTCCCGAGCCGCACTTGCAGCTCGTGCAGCTGGAATCGCATTTCCTCGCGCAACTTGGCGTCCAGGTTGCTGAACGGTTCATCGAGAAGCAAAACATCAGGCTCATAAACCAACGCGCGGGCCAGGGCCACACGTTGCTGCTGCCCGCCCGATAACGCGATAGCCGAGCGGCTCACCAGTTGGCCA
>CAUZWH010000444.1:0-3208 GCA_963583675.1 Alphaproteobacteria bacterium | reverse complement strand
CACTTTCCCAGACGGTCGTCGCGTTAGAGGGTCGCGAAATCGGCCGTCGTGACATCATATTATTGTACCGAGCGTCAACAAAGATTGGGGATTCGTTTTGACTACGCTTTGACTTAAGGTTGACTGAGGCATGACTGCAGCGCGACAGGAGCGGGTTGGCGTTGTCCACCCCACCTCATTTGGCGGTGCTTCGAATTTGTCGGGTGAACGCTCATCGGGTGACTAAGACCTATCGCTCGGGTTTGATTGCAAATTCCAGCCGCGCATGCGCTTTGCGCAGTGCCCTCTCCGTGCGCGCAGGGCTGTCTCCACGGGCGATGATAAAACCGAGATAGCGTCCGCCTTCAGGCAGCGGCACGACCTTTTGGGAAACCGGTATTGTCACGTTGACTTCCTCAACCCCGGTTACCGCCCGCGCCTGTTCAATTCCCCGGACTTCGCTGAGGATGCCGCCGCTGGGAATTGGGATCATCAAGACGCCGCCTGAATCCCGCTCGCGTTCGAGGTCGGCGATAGGGAGCGCGAGAGCATGGCGCAGAAGAAGTTCTTCGAGCCGCATACCCGCCCCGAACCGTAACGAACGGCCGCACTGCCCACCGATCGAGCGGGCATCCGCTTCGATCACCCATTCAGCGTCGTCATTGATGCGGATGTCCGCGTGGAGCGGGCCCTCACGCAGGCCGACTGCTTCAACCGCGCGCTGAACAGCGTCGGCGATATCGCGCTGGCGTCTTTTCGGCAGGCGAGACGGCGTAACGTAGATGGTTTCTTCGAAGAACGGCCCTTCGAGCGGATCTGGTTTGTCGAACACGGCTAAAACCGTGAGCCGACCCTTGTCGAGCAAACCCTCGATGGCTACTTCCGTGCCGGGAATGTAATCCTCGACCATGATGTGATCCGCCGCCTCGCCCGGTGTCGCGGCATCGTTCTGCTCGATGATGTTTTTCACACGTTGAAACGCGACCACGAACTCTTGTGGATTGTCGACGCGAATAACGCCGCGGCTCATGGTGAGCGTGAGAGGCTTGAGAACGCACGGGTAGGTCATCTCCTGCGCGATCGCTGCGGCGTTCTGAGCGGTTGGTAACAAGCGGAAGGCTGGCGTTGGCAGGCCCGAATTATGTAGCGCTTGGCGAAAGCGATATTTATTGCGTGCGATCTCGACCGCATCTGGGGGATTGTGTTTGAGTCCGAGCTGGCCGGCGGCGCGGGCAGCAACCGCAGATGCGCCATCGTCGACGGATATAATCGCTGCGAACGGCCGCGCCCGGGCGTAGTCGAGCACTTGTTGGACGCCGCGTTCAATTTTTTTGAAATCAACGAGGAAGGTGCCGCCCTTCGTGTGCTCTTCGAGCGCCTGGCGTTGATCCGACCCGACGATAACGTCGACGCCGAGCTGGCGCGCTGCGGCCATGAAGTCGGTCGTCCGGTAGGACGTTGTCGGGATCAGCAGGAGTAACCGAGCCATAGTGCAATCGACGCAACGCTCTGCGAGCTAGCTGCGCCTATCCCTTGGCACCCTGATAGTAAGGATTGTTGCCGCCGGCATGATCGGTCGTGTCGATCACTTCCACAATGCTCGGGACCGCTTCCATGATTGCGACTTCAACACCTTGCTTGAGCGTAACGTCGGCCATACCACAGCCCTGACAGCCGCCGCCAAGCAGGATGTAAGCCCGGTTGTCCGCGACATCGATCAGCGAGATATGGCCGCCATGGGACGCGACGGTGGGATTAACCTGCTCATCGAGAAGGCGCTGGATTGCCTGCCCTTGGGGCGAGTTGAGCCCGGCTTTGCCAGCGGCGATATTTTCGTCCGCAGACGGTTTGCTGCTGACGAAGTTGATGCCGGCAAGATCTGGAACATAGTGGTTCAGCATGTTCTCGATGCCTGTGCGCATCGGCGTGATGGCCGCCGCATCGCCGCTGATCTCCAACGAGACAACGCCGTCCTCGATGCCGCGAATCGCCACATCCGCACCACTATCGGAAAGCGCCGGGCGAATGCGGGTTTCTATGACTTCGTTTACCTGGGCTGCGATAGGGTCGCCCGCGCCATCGCTGGCGTCGGGCAACAGCAAGGGTGCCCCCGAGGTGTAGTGCTGCATGATAGCGCCGAGCACCGCGGCCCGAATTTGCTGCCATTCGCCGACCGATGATTTGGTAACGGCGATAGAGTCGGCGTCAAAACGAACATTCGTTACATGGTCAATCTCAAATAATCGCGCCACGAGCGGCGAGCTTGTCGCCGAGCGCACATCGCCGAACTCCCGGCTGCCAGACTCCAACACGGTTTTACCGGGCAGGAACTTCACCGTGTTCGGGTTCGATGTTTCTTCGTACTGAATAAACACTCAACATTCCCGTGCTTGGGCGCCGCGAGTAATGACGGAGCGCATTGCCGCGAACGCTTATATCGCACCATCGGTGGCCATGAACGCATCAGACTATCACGAATTAGCGAAACCCTCCTAGGCAGAGCGGTTCTGCAATGCTCGATTCCAACGATTTGCCAACTCTCAACCCGCGAACGAGGTCAGCCAGGTCGACGTGATGGTGAGCAGACGCTCCTTGTCGACCCGATACATGCGTTCGCGTCCGCGTTTTTCGACCCGGACCAGGCCGGCATCTTCGAGGACGCGGAGATGCCGCGTCGTCGTTGGCCAGGTGCAGGCGAAACGTTTTGCGATGTCGCCTGCCGAAACCTCGCCGCCGCAAAATTTCAGGACCAGAAGGATATGGCGCCGCGTCGGATGCGCGAGCGCGCTGAATACCGCCTCGGTATCAGCGAAGTCGCGCTCTGCCGGCGACGCCGGGGGCAGTTCGTCACTCACTCCTTGGGCGGTGGCAAGTCCATCGCTTCGAATTCGGGAAATTCCATCTCCTCGCAGATCGCGCCCATCGGCTCCCACACCGCCATCACGGCGGGTAGTTGGTGGGCGAGATCGATGGCGCTCGCGTCACGCCATTCGAACATTTCAACGTAAACGTGCTCCGCGCCGTGCCGGCCACCTGCTTTGGCGCTCGGCAGGCCGCGGTAGATGCGCGCCTTTTTGTCGGTAACGAGGCCGGCTTTGCGCAGCGTCGGCCAATGCCGTGCGAGCAAGGCCTCCATCTCAGCCTGCTTGCCGGGCTTCACTTTGAAGCGGCAGATGTTCAATGCGGGTTGTTTTTTGGCCATGTTGGATAATTAGCAAAGTAGCTAAGT
>CAUZWH010000443.1:0-3211 GCA_963583675.1 Alphaproteobacteria bacterium | reverse complement strand
CGAAACAGTGGCGTGGCGAAAGCATGCCCATCTTGGGGGTGGGGGCGTTTACGCCCCCGCCGCCGGCAACAACCCGATCTCGCGCATCAGTTCCAGGTGATTGGCCATGTACCAGCGCTCGGCAATCTTGCCGTCGCGCATGCGATGCATCGTGAACGAAATCGATTCCACCCGCTTACCGGTCGGTGCCTCGCCGCGTAGCGAGCCCTCGTGGGTCGCGGTGCCCGTCGAATAGAAGATGACGAGGTCGTCTTCGGCGACCATTTCGTCGATCTCGGCATGAAAATCCGGAAACGCCGCGCGTACACGCGCCATATATTGCTTGAGGCCGTCACGGTCGGTCGGCACGCCCGGCGGTGCGCCATGGTTGACAAAATCCTCGGTGAACAGCTCATCGACAAGATCAAAGTTGGCCGGGTTCAATGCTTCGTCGATGAAGCGGCGGTTGGTTGCCTTGTTCCTCTCGCTCATATCCTCACCTCCCCAATGCCGATTACCTAGCTGATCAGTCAGATCAGTCGGCCGATCCTAGCGCAACCGTTTGAAAGTAGCGCTTGGGCGTCGTTCCCAAGGCGCGCCGGAAAGCATAGATAAAAGCGCTCGAGCTCTCGTAGCCGAGATCGTAGGCGACGGTCGCTACCGGTTGATTTTCTGCAAGACGCACCAACGCCTCGAGCAGACGCGCCTGGCGTTGCCATTGCCGAAATGTCATGCCGGTGTGGGCGGCGAATAGCCGGGCCAGGGTGCGGGCGCTAACGCCGATGCTCCAGGCCCAATCATTCAGCGTTTTCCGCGACGCCGGTTCTGCTTTCATCGCGGCGGTGACCCGGGCCAGCCGCGGCTCCTCCGGCTCGGGCAGATGAAGCGGCGCGGTCCCCGCCGACGATATTTCATCGAGAATTAGTGGCACCGAATGGTTCCAGCGCTGTTTTGCGCGCTTTCCCTCGACCGATCCGATGATCAACTCGCGCAGCAATGGTGAAACATTCACGACCGTGCAGGCGCTCGGCGTGGTCTCGCATAGCGTGGGCTCGAAATAGAGCGTGCGCATCGACCCGCGGGTCGCGAACAAGATCTCGTGCACGATACGTGGCGGCAGCCACACCGCCCGTTGCGGCGGTACCACCCAGGTTCCGTGTTCGGTGGCGACCTGCATGATCCCACCTTTTGCGAACACCAGTTGAGCCCGGTCGTGCGTGTGCGGGGCGATGGTCTCCCCGCGATCGAAGTCGGCGCCATAGGCGACCACCGGGTCGCTGAGTGCAAATGTCTGTTTATCGATATTAATCCTCATAATATCGATAGATCGTATCATGGGTTGGCGCTAGTATCGATGTTATTGCTCCACCGGCTCGTTTTCTGAATGAACGCACCTTTTCTTTGATTGGACGCTCTTTCCTTGATTGGACGCCCCTCTTTGTCGATTAGACCTCCACTTTTCTTGATTGAACGCTAATGAGCGCGCGCCTCAATTTCCTGTTTCTTAATGCCGGGCACGTTACCCGTGGTAAAATGACCCGGAAGGACCCCCTCTAAATACGCGTGAGGTGTGCTGATGTTGTTTTTTCTTTCATCTCTACCGTGGCACGCATTTATTAAAGTGCTTCACTGGTTCTTTGGTGGCATTGCTTTAGTCGTTTCTTTCAGCAGTCTTATTATGATTCCGTTGTTAGGAATGTTCACGTCCCCGGATAATGGCGCTGTGTCAATTGGGTTTGGGCTGTTCGGGTCGGCTTGTTGGTTTGCTATTTATTGCGGCATAGCGTGGTTACACCGTTGGGGCATAGGTGTGTGGCCTTTCCCCATGACCTATTTCATTCGCCTCAAGCGGAAGGTCATCTCCTAGCCGTCTCCACCGCCTTACGAAAGTTCCGCCGGAATAGCTTGGGCGAAGCCTTCTTGGTGATCCGCTCGGCGTCTTGATAAAACGGGAACCGTGGCCGCAACCGAACGCTCGACGCCAATACATACAGAAGGCGGCGCTTCGACTGCTTAGGTCCATAGGTTTGATATATCGAGCGCTCGCCTAGGTAGCCCTTCGCGCTATCGACCACGGTGCGCGGCCTCAATCGTTTAGGAACGCCACGACCGCCACGACGCGCTTTAACGTACCGCGTCGGGATGGCCACACGCCCTCGCGTTTTCTTTTGTCCGCCCCTCGCGTGCTGCTCAAGGTTGCCTCGACCGAGGCGATCCTCGGCGCTCACGACTAGGTTTGTCTTCTTCGCCCAGACAACCGAGCCCTTGCCCCACATTGACGCCTTGAAAAACGCCTTGTTGCGGACCTCGAACGATTTAGGGAACGTGCGTTCGATGGTGTATTTTTTAACTGCCTTCATCGTGTCATTCAGCGTGGTCGCGTAAGCAAACGGGAGCTGTCGCCGACCGAGATCATTGAGCCGACGGGCGATCTTTTTCTCGTTGCTTTTGATCTTGATTGAAACCGCCACCGTGCCCCTAAAAGAAAAGCCGCCCCGAAGGCGGCTCCTAACGCAGTTGTCGAATGATAACGGAAGTCCTAGTCGCAAGTCGGACTTGCAACAAGTCCTTATTTGAGGATGTGTTTTTTCCAGTATCCCCCCTTGCGGGGACACTCAATCCAGACTTTGGAAGATGACCTTCTCTGACCGCATCTTCTCTATCTGTGCCATCGTCATCCAACAGGACAGGTAGTACGTTCCATCCAAAATCATCTTGCCCAGTTTGGATTTTGAGATTGTTTTGGTGTTGGGACTGCGAAGACTGACATTGGTACTTTCCAATAGACTTCTCACCACACTCGTTTTGATACCGAAGTTGGTGTCCTCTGGTATCACTCCGTAATCCTTCAATACCTTCTTGAGGTCCAGTTTTGCGACTGCGACACCAACGATATTTCCTCTGTCGCTCAGTATCGGACCGCCACTGTTTCCGAGTTGCAGTGCGGCAGCAATTCCCTGATTGCCAGCGAGCGCTTGGAGAGCGGCTCGGCCTCGGCGTAGCGGCCCTGATCGTCGTACAGCAGTGCCAGGTTGTTGAGGAGTCTAACTGTAGTCTCGTGCTCCGAGCCAAACTCCTTCTTACCTAGTTCAAGTGCCTTCTCAGCAAAGGGAATGGCATCGCCGTAGCGGCCCTGTTCACGGAGTTCCTTCTGCCGGTTGAAGGCCGCCATCAACTCTGCAGACTGAGCCCATACCGGTACTGCCCAGCCGGAGGCGAGCAGCAGAAGCAG
>CAUZWH010000442.1:0-3214 GCA_963583675.1 Alphaproteobacteria bacterium | reverse complement strand
AAACGTCGAGACCGACTATATTGAAATGAGTCTCGATCATGATTCCGGGGAAATGTCAGGACGTGTCAAACGCGGTTCTTTCTCGGGCTATAAGCTCGAAGAACTTACCGAGGCCGACCTCATCGTTTTATTGGGGGAGTGTCAAAATACCGATTTTCAGGCGGCGCAACTCCTCGAGACTTATTTGGATCGTCTTCATGATGGTTGGCGCGAAAGTGCGGGCGCGGCTCACCAAAGAACGGGATCCGGAGTCAGCGGCGATAGCTCAATGTCGCGGGAGGAGGCTTTTGAGATCCTTGGGCTAGATCCTGGCGCCGCCTCAGACGATGACATCCGCGACGCGCATCACCGTCTGATGCTGAAAATTCACCCCGATCAGGGTGGCTCGACTTACTTGGCAACAAAGATCAACGAAGCCAAAGACGTTCTTCTCGGCCCATAATCGCGCGCTTGCCACGATCTGGTACCCGTGGCAATAAACTCCGGCGGCGTATCATGATAGATGAGATCGCCAGTCGTGGGCGTTTGTTCCCCGGCGAACGGCGACCACGGGGCATAAATGGAAAAGCGCGTTAAGAAAGCTGTGTTCCCGGTCGGCGGGCTCGGAACGAGATTTCTTCCTGCGACAAAGGCGTTGCCAAAGGAAATGCTGCCGGTCGTCGACAAACCGCTCATCCAATACGCGGTCGAGGAAGCTCAAGCCGCAGGGATCGAGGAGTTCATATTCGTTACCGGCCGCAACGAGCGGGCGATAGAGAATCACTTCGATGTTTCATACGAACTCGAAGATCAGCTCCAGTCGCGTGGCAAATCAGATGCAATCGCAGAGATGCAGGACTGGATGCCGAGCGCCGGTCAGGTCGCCTATACGCGTCAGCAAAAACCCCTCGGCCTTGGCCATGCCGTGTGGTGCGCCCGGCATCTGGTTGGCGATGCCCCTTTCGCCGTATTACTGGCTGACGATCTGGTGTTGGCGGACGAACCTTGCCTTGCTCAAATGGTGAGAGTTTTCGACGAAACCGGTGGCAACGTGGTGGCAACGATGGATGTTCCGCAGGAGCACACATCGCGATATGGGATCATCGACGCAAAATCCGATGATGGGCGCCTAGTTGATGTGCGCAGCCTCGTCGAGAAACCCAATCCGGAGGACGCGCCATCACGGAGCGCCGTGATTGGTCGCTACATTCTTCTCCCGGAAGTGTTTGAGTTTCTGGATCGCCAGCAGGTCGGGGCAGGGGGAGAAGTTCAACTGACCGACGCGCTTGCCTGGATGATCGACAAAGCCCCGTTCCACGGATTGCGCTTTTCTGGTGAACGCTTCGATTGCGGCGACAAAGTTGGATTTCTGCAGGCAAATCTCGCTTTCGCCTTGGTCCGGGACGATCTCAAAGCCGAACTCACCGAATTTATTAAGCAGATCCTTGATTAGCAAATCCTCGGCGATCGCTAAGACCATCGTCCCATCATGAAATCGGAGATCTAGGTTATGCGTGTCGCGATGGTCGGGACGGGATATGTGGGCTTGGTCTCCGGCACCTGCCTTTCTGAGTTTGGCATCGATGTGACGTGCATCGATAAGGTTGCCGAGAAGATCGAAGCTTTGCGGGCCGGAAAAGTCACAATCTTTGAACCTGGCCTGGAAAACTTGATCGCCTCCAACGTTGCCGCGGGTCGGCTCAGATTCTCGACCGATCTAAAGGCTGCTGTCGCGCAGGCCGATGCCATCTTCATTGCCGTCGGGACGCCAAGCAGACGCGGCGACGGACACGCCGATCTTAGCTATGTGTATGAGGCCGCCGCTGAGATTGCCGATTGTCTCGAGGGCTATACGCTCGTTGTCACCAAATCGACCGTGCCCGTTGCGACCGGTCGCGAAGTGGAGCGCATCATCAGAGAGCGGCGCCCCGACGCCGACTTCGACGTGGCATCGAACCCTGAATTTCTCCGTGAGGGGGCCGCGATCAACGATTTCATGCGTCCGGATCGCGTTGTCGTTGGCGTGGAAACCGAGCGTGCGCGCGACATTATGCGGGAGATCTACCGGCCACTTTTTCTTAACGAAACGCCTGTCTTATTTACGTCGCGGGAGACAGCGGAGCTCATCAAATACGCAGCGAATTCCTTCCTCGCGACAAAGATCACGTTCATCAATGAAATGGCGGATCTCTGCGAGAAAGTTGGCGCCGATGTCCAAGTCGTGGCGCGAGGTATCGGCCTAGACGGACGTATAGGTTCTAAATTCTTACACGCCGGTCCGGGTTATGGCGGAAGTTGTTTCCCGAAGGATACGGTGGCTCTGGCCCGTCTCGCCGTAGATGCCGGTGCCGCAACAAAAATCGTCGAAACGGTTGTGGCCGTGAACGAGGCCCGGCGTAAGGCGATTGGCCAGAAAATTATCGATGCATGCGGTGGCACGGGCGAAGGCAAAACGGTTGCGGTATTGGGACTCACCTTTAAACCCAACACCGATGACATGCGAGAAGCACCCAGCCTCGATGTCGTCAGGGTGCTGCAGGAAGCCGGCGCTACGGTTCGTGCCTATGATCCGGAGGGTATGCCGGAAGCCAAAAAGCAGCTCGACGATGTCGTTTGGTGCGAAGGCCCCTACGAGACGATGGTCGGTGCCGACGTCGTCACCATCATCACGGAGTGGAACGCTTTTCGAGCGCTCGATTTCGGAAGAATGAAAGGGCTCTTAAAAACGCCGCTTCTGGTCGACCTCCGCAATATCTATAATCCGGGAGAGATGGAAGCAGCCGGTTTTGACTACCACTCGGTCGGCCGGCCGGCGGCACTTGGGTTCTCGCAGCCCAAGCAAAGCGCATCCGGCTTGCTCAACTCCGTGTCGGTATAGGTCTAGCTATTAAGCCGAAATAGCCGGAGCGGCTCGGTCTTGCCGCGGAGTGAAACCAGGCCAATGTCTTCGAACGCGAACTCATCGGGGTGTCCGAGACGATCGACGAGATCCACAGAAACGAGCAGCGGCTCACCGAGTTTTTTACAGGCGGTTTCGATTCTTGCGGTCGTGTTGACAGTGTCGCCGAGAAATTTGATTGCCTGCTTCACGACTCCCATTTCGCCGGCTACGACGGGGCCGATGTGAAGGGCAGCGCGAAATTGTGGAATGACTCCATATTTTAGTTGGTAGGTATCGCTACGCGCATCGATCGCTTCGCAAATATCGATAAAACATCTGATGCATCGGCCCTGG
>CAUZWH010000441.1:0-3216 GCA_963583675.1 Alphaproteobacteria bacterium | reverse complement strand
GGACCTTCCGGCTGTGGGTCATTTCCGGCCCACGGTGGTGAGTACGAGTGTTATCCCAACGAGCCAAGCCGATTGCAGCTATTACCGCCGATTCACTCAGCGTCCCGAGGCTCGAGAAACGGCTGATCGATGGACTTCAGCCGTTCAGCGGCAACGGCATGGATGGTGTGCTGTATCTCGGGATGGGCTGCGAGCAGCGTGTTGAAGTCACGGGTAAAAAGAACCAACAGATCGCAAAAACACTGCGCTTTTACATTGGCTACTCGGGGCCGATCGTTCACCAGTGCGATCTCGCCGAAGAAGTCTCCGCTACCAAGGTTTACGGGCTCGGGCGCCAGCTCAACCTCGACCGCGCCTGAGGTGATGAAGAACATGGAGTCGCCGATGTCCCCCACTCTAATGATGTTCTCGCCAGGAACCGCAAGACGGGGTTTGAGCAACTTCGCGATCTCCGCGATGCGTTTGCTATCCAGATCCTCAAAGAAAGGAACGCGAGCGATCAGCTGGGCGGGCTTTAGGCCCAGGTCTAGTTGCGGCAGACTCTCAATTCCACGCGCTCGTTTTTCGAGCGCGGTCTCGAGATTCGACAGCACCTCCTTGCTGACAATCGCCTGGTCATACATCGATTGATAGTCGGATTCCTCGAGGCGAATCGCGATCCGTTGCAGATGACATTCCTGCAGCGTTCTTGAGTATTCCGGGTATTGAAGTTCGAGGGCATCAAACGCTTGATTCATCAGCTCTAAACGCAGTTCGAGCGCTTCTTTGAGTTGCCTACCGACATCGTCGCCAACGACTTCGGTGACTTTCGGCAAGCCCTCTTTAAGCTCGCTGTTGAGCGCCGCGATCGTTGCCAACAACACTTCGAATCGGTTGACCAGAGAACGAGCCAGCAGCCCACTCCAGCCGAAATGACGCAGCAGCCGGAGTGCTAGTTGAAAGCGCCAATCGAAGCCAAGGCCCGCCTCCACAGCGGTGCGATAACCCGTGATACCACCAGCCTTGAGGCCGTCGAGGATATCGTCGATTTGACCTAAAAGGAGCCGCACAATAGGGGGTGAGACATAGCCGGCGGCATAGTAGGTGAGATATGCCTTGCGTTCCTGATTGCCGAGTGCGGCCAAACCAATGCGAAGCCAATCTTCTTCTTTGACCTGCGTCTTCAAATCTTGAAGTGACGCTTCGACTTCTTGTGCACGTGCCGCGTAGCCATCGACTACCTGGCGCGAGACCTCGGGGTCGACACGATACTCCTTGGCAACGGTTTCGATTACTTCGCCGATATGGGCGAGAGACAGTGCCATCGCCCGGTCGCGCACTGCCAGATCGGCCGCGGAAAGCTTGTCGAGACCGAGCAGCGCCATCATCGGCTTCATGGTTGTGGCGTTGACAAACAATGTGAACAGCACGAACCCGGTCACAAGGACGCCAACAAAAGTTTTTACATCAGCCGTGACGGCCGGATTTTCAATCACGGCCAGGGCCAAGGCCAACGACACGGCACCGCGCAGGCCGCCCCAAAACATCACGGTCCGGTAGCCAGTACTCACGTGCTCGGCAAGGCCGATACGGTTGAAGATCGGCAGCAGCCCATAAATGATCGCAGCGCGCGCCGCGAACCCGGTGATCAGCAGCACGATCAGCAGGCCGAGTTCGGCTAGTCCAGCATGGCTCAGGATCTTCGGCACAATAATGCCGACGAACACGAAGATCAGCGAATTAGCCCAAAACCCAAGCTGCTCCCAGGTTTCTTCTAGGCCATGCCACGCTTCGGGCGATATGGCGGTGCGACCGATCGACCCAACGACCAAGGCAGCTGTAACCACAGCCATCACGCCGGACACGTGGAGGTAATGCTCGGCGATTATGAAGGATAGGTACGCAAGGCTGATCGTCAGTGTGATTTCGACAAGTGGCAAGTTGCGGAGCCGCCCGATGACGAAGCACACAGCGTACGCCAAGCAATAGCCAACCGCGATACCACCGACGAATACCTTGACGAACGACCAGGTGCCGGAGAGAAAACTGGGCTCGGCGCCTCCGGTGAGCATTACAGCGAGGATCGTGAACAACACGATCGCCGTTGCGTCGTTGAACAGGCTCTCGCCCTCAACCAAGATCGCTAGCCGCTTCGGGGCGCCAAGGTCCTTGAAGATGGCGACTACGGCGACCGGATCGGTTGCCGAGACGATAGCGCCCAGTAGAAGGCAGGCGACCAGCGCGACGCCCGAGACCGCCCACAGCACATATCCGATGATGAATGTCGAGATTAGCAGACCGACGATCGCCAGCAACAAGATGGGTGCGATGTCGTCCAATAGTCGTCGAACGTCGATGGCGAGCGCGGATTCGAAAATTAGCACGGGGAGGAAAACGAAGAAGATCGCTTCGGATGAAATCTCGAAGCCACGCAGCGCGTGCAAGAAGTCGCCGATAATCCCGAGTCCGTGCGTGTCGCCGATGGCAACTTCAATAGCGCCGATCGTGCAGCCGAGAATCGCGAGTAGTACGGTGTAGGGGATGTTGAAGCGCTTGGCCGCCGGCAGCATTGCCACAGCTATCGCCAGTAGGGCCGTAAGACCGAAAACCGGTAGCCAAACATGTTCCATAGTTGCTAACGCAAGGGCTTTGACAACCCCTCCCCTGAACACTTCGTTGCTAGAAGTATATGAATAGCCCCTAGTATTCTAGACGCCTTCGGTTCTCATTTTCTGCTGCCGATCGAAGTTGACGAGCGACAGCATTCCGTTTTTTGCGTGCTTTCGCTTTGGATTGTAGAACATCTCGCTAAGGATTGTAGAACATCTCGCTAATCACCCTCGTAGGTCTCCTCTGGGTCCCGGGTGTCGCGAGTCGTGAGAATAATCTGCTCCAAAATGAATGTTGCTGCTTCCTCGCCAAAATAGGGTTTGATCTCCTCAACATCTTTGCTTGCTCTGTAGATTTTCCAGGTGTGAATAGCGTTTAGGTAGCCAATGATAATCACGGAATTGCGGCTTTTGGGCGGGGCATCTGCTATTTTTCTAAACTCTTTACACCACCGACGAATGGTCTCTGATTTTAAGGTTTCGCGTCGTCCTTGGGGACGCCGTTACCATTGACGTACATAAAGCCGAGGTTGTTCATGGCCTTCTCTTCGCCTTGCTTGATAGCCCTGCAGTTCCAGCCGATCTTTCCGTAGGTGTCGCCAGGACGCTGGCAAAGCTCGAAACAAAA
>CAUZWH010000440.1:0-3231 GCA_963583675.1 Alphaproteobacteria bacterium | reverse complement strand
GCGCTGGACGATTTGGGTCGGCTGATTGATCAATTTCGACCGGCAAAGCCTCAGCAACAGGTAAGTAGAAGTGGACGGTTGTACCAATGCCGACGGTGCTGTCTATGCCGACATACCCTCCGGATTATCGGGCAAATTCGAACACCATTGACAAACCAAAGCCATTCTCGCCCATGCTCTGCTTGGTCGTGAAGAACGGCTCAAAGGCCCGTTGCAGCGTTTCTTCAGACATGCCTTCGCCCGTGTCGCGTAGGTTCAAACAAACGGCGCCGCTGGTCAGGTTTGCCGTGTCGAGGCGCAATCCGGCGATATCGGCAGCTCCAAGGTTTGCACATTCGATGGTCAGCGAGCCGCCGCTCGGCATTGCATCACGGGCGTTGATAGCAAGATTCAGTAGCGCGTTCTCCAACTGCGTTGGGTAGCTTAAAACCGGTGCCAATCCTGGCGGCAGAATTGTTGTGACATCAATCGCGCTGCCCAGCGTGTGGATCAACAATTCGTTCATATCCGTGACCGTTTGATGGAGGTCGACTGTCTTTGTTTGCATACGTTTCTCGCGCGCAACCGACAGCAGGCCACTCACGGTCGCCGCTCCCCGCGTGGCTGCCCGCTGGATGCTTCGCAATGGTTTGTTTTCGCCGATTTGGGCCTCGAGCAGCTGGACATTGCCAGTTATCACGGTGAACAGATTGTTGAAGTCGTGAGCTATTCCGCCGGTGAGTTGCCCGAGCGTTTCCATCTTCTGCGCCTGCAGGAGCTGCCGCTCAAGCCGCTTGCGTTCGCTAAGATCACTGACGATTGCGATCAGTGAGCGCGAATCCAGCGCTTGCCGCCCCGCTTGAGAATCCAGCTTGGATTGTCCCAGGCTGACGGAGATCGGCACCTGTTCGCCGTCTTTGCGGACTCCCAGGAATTCACCTGGTTCGCCCGCCGGGCCGCCGCTGAGATGCGCATCAACCGCGGCACGCGCTCCTCGCCCTTGAAATCCGAGATCGATAGATCGGGGATCAAAGTGCTCAGCGGCCGTGCGCGAAGCTCAGATTAGGCATATCCGAAGAGAAGCTCGATACGGCGGTTGCTCCGCTGGATCGCGCCGTTCTGGTCGAGAAATAAAATTCCTGCAGGGGCCGATTGCACCAGGCCGTCAGGTGTGGCTCGCTCGTGGCGTTCCCGGTTTAGCGCACCGGCAAGCATCCTGTGGAAGGAGCTTATGGAAAATCCGACCATGGCGGCAACCAGAGCGATCGCGGCGAGCCGGGTGATCCATGTGCTCAGTGATGCGATATAGTCGGAAGGTTCAATCTGTAGAACGATCGCACCGCTTGCGAATAGCCCGTAGACCGCGAGCATCACGATCATACTCACCAAGAATGCGACGACGCCGGCGCGGGATCCAAACAACAAGAACGTGAGAATAATGGCTCTAAGCAAGAGGGCCGGACCGCCGCTCAGGAGTCCCAACGAAATGAGGCCCCCCAGTCCGAGAACGGTCAACAATCCAACCAGATAGGCGGCTCGTATGGGGCAGGCGATTCACCGGCGCCCGAACGTTATGGCGAAGATCGATACGGCGGCGGCGATATGCACGCCCATAACTGGCAGCCAGCCGATATCAACGATCCGATAGAGACTCGCGGTCAGCGCCGGGACCGTGACGATCGACAGCCCAATGAGGGCGCGATCGGCGATCTGAGAACGGATAGCGCGGATTTCCTCGTTCATGGCCTGCTAACGTAAAAACGTACAGAAACGATTGCCCGTGATCGTTTCACCCCGAGCTTTGATTCGTGGGCAAACCTATCCCTAGGGGACGGGGCAGCCATTAGTTTAATACAAATACATGGGTTTACCGCGCACGGTGCGAATGATTGGCCGGTAGGCATCGGCATCATAGAGTTCTTCGACATCGACCCGCTTTTCGCCCTGAATACAGGTTTCGACCGGTACCGTTTCGTAGTTGCCGTCGCGCAGCGCCATCATCAATCCAGCCTCGCCCGCCTCGAGCGATTGAACAGCCATGGTGCCGAAGGCGGAGGCGACCATGCGGTCGAGCGCGACGGGTGGCCCCGCCCGCATCAGATAGGCGAGCGATTGGTTGACGATTCCCTGTCCTGTGCGTTGCTTCA
Source organism: Alphaproteobacteria bacterium (assembly GCA_963583675.1). Taxonomy (GTDB): domain Bacteria; phylum Pseudomonadota; class Alphaproteobacteria; order SHVV01; family SHVV01; genus CAUZWH01. The sequence goes on along the minus strand of CAUZWH010000440.1, from coordinate 1,105 downwards.
ACGCCTGGCCGAGGGTCTCGCCGATGCCGCCAAGGCGCCGGTGGCCGTAGGCATCGGGTTCGCCCGCCTCGATCGTGCCGCCGCCCGCCATCTGCGCACCCTCGGAGACGACGACGATCGCGTAGTTCGACGGATTGGCAGCCTTGTCGGCCATGACCAGCGCTGCGAGCCTGTCGATGTCAAAGGGCACTTCGCTGATCAACACCCGGTCGGCACCCGCGAGATACCCTGAGATCAACGCAGTTTCACCGCTATTGCGGCCAAATAGCTCGATAACGGTGATGCGTTCTTGACTCGCCGTTGGCGTGTGCAACGCATCGATGAATTCCACGCTGCGGCCGACCGCGGTGCCGAAGCCGAGGCAGTAATTGGTGCCAAACGTCATTGTCCATCGTTTTCGGGCAGGCCATGGTCTTCATATCTTCCCGATGTAGGCGCGCCGCATAGGACAGCGTGTCGTCGCCGCCGATGGCGATGAGAGCGTCGATCCGCAGCCTTTCCAGAACGTCGAGCACGTGATCGGTGCAGTCGATGGGCCCGCTGGTTTGCGATCGGTACTTGGCCCGCACCGACTCGGATAGGTTCGGGGCAGGTCTTCGCACGCAACTCTGCCCGGGTTGGTGCGTGAGGTGTGCAAAAGCGTGCCGCCGGTACGATCGATACCACGAACGGTTGTAGTCGTGAGGTCCATTACATGATCTCGAACCGAGTCCTCATCCGCGGGATCGACGTGCAGGGGACCCGCCCAACCACGGCGGAACCCGACTGTTTCCCAGCCAAGTTCCTCGGCCCGGGTGACAATGGCCTTGATGCAGGGGTTGAGACTAGGGACGTCGCCGCCGCCGGTTAACATTGCTATGCGCACTGTTTGTTCCTATCGCGAACAGGTAGGAGATGCCAGTCTCGCGGCAAGCGGCAGGACCGCCTGTTGCCCGGACCTCCGTTAGCCGCCATCAACCCATGAATTTCAGGCGCGATCAAACCGAGTGGATGAAATCCAACATATAGTACCCCTACGACGGCTTGCCGAGTTCGCCGGTTAGGCGCGCGAAGTGTGGCGATGCGCCAAGGGACCGTTGGGCATCGGAAGCTGCGCGTAACGCGG
>CAUZWH010000439.1:0-3233 GCA_963583675.1 Alphaproteobacteria bacterium | reverse complement strand
CAGGACGTCCTCATCGAAACTAATCGATACGGCATTTCCGACACCTAAACTGGCCCTGCAGCAGGTCCGAAACCAACCGCGAAGAACCCTGCGGGCGCGCCGTTGCATGTTACCCCCATATAAACTGCGCCGGACGCGGCAGTAGTCGTGAAAGTGATGCCGTCGCCGGAAAACTCGTTACTCAAACTGGCACCATTTGTCGCCCCGGCATCGAAACTCTCAAAATTGTTTGGGGAGGACGCCTCAACTGAGCCGACGGTTATGGTTCCGGCGTGTGCGCTCGGGAACAGAAATGGGGCGGTTAGCGCCAATGCCACCATCGCAAACAGGGCGCCAATCGATTTCATTATTCTCCCCTAGCCTTCAAGCTTTTCCGAAATTCTTAACGACAAGCATAACCCCAGAATGCGATGGCTGTCGCAGGGGCATTGGAGGTAGTCCAAAAGAGGTATTCGGCCGAGGGAGTTTTGTCCTTTGTGTCAGCGAGGGAACGCGGGAGGGGCCCACTCGTCGTTCTACGATCTTTTCTGCATCATTAACGGCAAAATAGTTGAATACCGGGACACGGTCGACGCGATCCCGCCAAGGAGCAATTGGAAGAACGACAACGGCAAGTTTTGATCTCTCTAGTTCCGATCTCTCTTGTTCTGATCTCTTTTGGGGTTAAGGCATCCCGGCTTTACGAGCGAGAACGGGAGGGAAGCGATGTACCGGTCATGGCCAACAAAGAAAAGAGCGGCACAAATGCCGCCCTCACAGGTGTCGCTGTCAGATTTCTAAGCAGTTTTGCGTCTTAGAAGCAGCGGCAACGCAGTTGGGACGGGCACCGTGGGCACTTCGGCGAATGAGGAGCCGAAGTAGGTCGTTTGCACAGACCCCGACGTCTGGGGTCGGCCATTGAAGGGTTGGTAGAACTCATCGAGGCCGCCGGGCGGGAGGGGCGGGTCTCTGTCCTAGGGGAGCCGCAGGCCACGCTCCTCCGAATTTTGTGAATGCTTTATCGCCAATTGAGTCAGCGGCCGTCGGACCGAATTCGGTGCGATACCGGCTCGAAGCGCACACATGATTCCAGCGGCTTCCCAGTAGTTCTCCGCTTCATAGAACTGATGGTCGTGCCATGGCAAGACGCCTAGATTCCCGGCGCGAAGACCGGCCCCTTCGTTCACGGCAATCACTGAGATCCCTTGCTCCAGAGCAGCAAGAACGGGAAGACCAAAGCTGCCTGCCGGTATCACCAAGCAGTCGATATCCTCTGCACTCAACGCGTCTGCGGCGAGAAACCGATCGGGGTCCGTAACGATTCGCGGCGATCGTTTCAGGCCTTTCAGCACACATTGTAAAAACGACGATGAGACCGCTTCCGCCGCCATTCGGGGATCGACACGACCCGGGTCTTCATTAAGAATCTCGCGGGATTCCATCATTGGGGCATGCGCTGAGGGGACATTGAAACGGTGCGAGACGGCGTGGGTGAGCATCGCTTCAATGCCACCCCACGGATTGATCATTGTCCCCGCACTGGTGAAATATTGTTGGTGCACGCCATCCGGGACGCCAATTAGCGACGTGATCGCGACGGCGTCGTAGGTCTCGACTGTGTCGTCGAGTAAGTCAAAGAGCCGACCAATACCGCGCCCCGATCCGGCGGCTCGGCCTGATGCTGCCGATGTTGCGGTTAGCTCCAGTGGCGGCTCGAGTTTATGGAGGCCTGTACAAACGAGACCGTAGGTTGCGCGCGCGCTTTCGACCGTGTTCAGAACCAGATTCTCTATCATTGGGTCGTCTTGCGCATCAAAAACGACGATTAGCCGGTTTGATCGGGTCAACGCCAAGCCAACTGTTCCCATCAACAGTCGCGATAGAACGCTGCCCTCCACGTAAAGGGCGTTTGCCGGAAGCTCGTTAACGTCGCTCGCGTTAACGACGTTGGGGTGGGTAATCAGTTGATCGCAACAGGATGCGAGCAGTTGTGCTGCGGGTGTGGCATCGCCGGCATGCCCGCCAACCTCGGCGCCGATACCAGTGGGGACAACGAAAACGGCGTTAAAGGTGGCTGCGCTTGTCGCGTATCGTTGCCGGAATGAGAATATTGAAGTGAGCTCAGCGGCATCGTTCTCGGCGCCGATTAGGTAACCGATTTCGCAAACATATTTGCCATCGTCGATCGAGGTGATCGCCAGGCGAATCGGTACTTCGCCCGGGCGAAATCTAAACTCCCCAGCGGCTTCGATGTGGCGAATGAGACCGCGATGTCCTGGTGTCGCGGGGACGGTGATTGATCTCTCAGCTAATTCCAATGTTCATAGCCCCCGCGCTGCGCGCAAATTCTTCGAAACGATCGGCGCTGACGAGTCTCAAGGTCCCGTCGAGCCGGCGGTGGTAGATCGTTGGCAATTCGACGCCGTTGAATCTGTGTGCCTTCGACGTTGTGTAGGCGCCCATATTGAGGAACGTGACTCGCGCGCCTACATCCAATGCGCGATCGAATGAATATTCCCCGAAAACGTCTCCGGCCAAACAAGTGCATCCGGCCAGAATGTAGGTGTGCATTCCACCGTCAATATGGCCGAGAACGTCCGGTTCAAATTGAAATTCGAAAACCTCCGACATGTGGTTCACAGAGGTGTCAAGAACCGCAATCTGGGTATCGTCACTTTCGAATAGGTCGTGAACCGTCGCTTCGATCGTGCCGCTACGTCGAACCGTCGCAGCACCAGGCTCCATGAACACATCGAGACCGAACCGTTTACGGAAAATGGAAACCGCTTCGAAAAAATCAGCGAGGTCCTCGATCTGATGAAAGAGGTAACCACCGCCGATATTGATCCAATCGATCTGGTGGAGGATTTCAGGAACGACGTCTTGGATGTGGCGAGCTGTGGCAACCAACCCAGCGAAATCAGTCCCTTCGCAATTGTTGTGAAAGTGCAGGCCATCTATTCCAGCCAAAACGCCGGGATCTGTTCGTTGCAGGGCGGCGAGTTTAGCAATCGGGACGCCGAGCTTCGAGTTCTGACGGCAGGGGTCGTAACGCGGGTCGCCGATGAAAGAGAGTTGCGGGTTTATGCGGAGGGCGACTCGCGTCTGTGGCGCGACGTAACGGCGGAGGCTCTGCCACTGCGATAGCGAATTGAAAGTAACGTGGGCAAGGCGCGCGTCAAATTGTTCCAGTGTTTCACGCTTGATCAGAGGACTCACCAGGTGGAGGGCCGCCCCCGGACCGCATAGTCGAT
>CAUZWH010000438.1:0-3250 GCA_963583675.1 Alphaproteobacteria bacterium | reverse complement strand
GCCAGCGGCACATCGTTTTCGAGCTTCGTGCGGTTAGGATTTTTGCGGCGGCAGATCGATAAAGCGCCGCGTTCCCGCGTCGGCATCGTAGACGTTGAACCCGCTCATCTCGCGGCCGTAGAGGTGTAGACTGACAACCTCCTCGCGGTCATCGGCAACCCCGGTGACGTGAATATGGTCGGGATTGGGAACGAAACTGGTGATGGCGCCCGCGGCCAGCAGCAACACGCCCCCGCGTAGGAGCGTGATGTCGCTCATGCGCTCGTCATGGCTATCGGTACGAACGTAATTGCGCTCTTCGAGGATGCCGCGCACCACGCCGACGACGCCCCAGGTGCCGTGATCATGAACCGGCGTCCATTGACCGGGTCGCCACACCAGCGCGTAGAGCGACAAACACTCGTCGTCGGCGACGAAGATCTCATTGCGGGCGTAGTGCTCCGGGTTCGATCGGAAATGCCCTGGTTGAAGAAAGTCTTTGGGGCCAGCGACCAGGCGTTGCATCAGCGGCGCGATCGCCGTGACGCAATCCGCCGGTACGTTGGATCGCGTGAAGCAATCCCCGCACTCAGTGATGAAATCTTGGAGTGAATAATTGTCGGCCAAAACTAATCCGTGGCGGCTCGATAGAACGGTCAGCTTCCTTTGATGATAACCCGCACTTGAAGTTCAGGCAGTCGTTGATGTGCGTAGAGCATCTGTAACACAGCGTCACTCTGAGACGCTGAGAGTTTACGATCCGGCGTCGCGATAGAATGGCCGTTCGCCCTTAATCATGATGCGGTGCATCAGCCGTTCTTCGGGTCCGTAGTCAGCCAGGGCATAGTGCTGGGTCGCCATTTCATCCCAAATCGCGATCGAGTGCTCCTGCCACGCGAAACGCACCTGGAACTCCGGCATGCGCAAATGCGCAAACAGCATTTGCAGCAGCTCCTTGCCCTCATGGTCACTCAACGCTTTGATCCCACTCGTAAAATACGCGTTCACAAACAGAATTTATCGACCCGTGATGGGATGGGTTCGTACCAAGGGATGCTCCATATCGGAGTGGTCTGCCTCGGCTTGGCGCAGCAATTCATAGCCGTTTTCGAGAGTCGGAAAATAGGCTTTATAGGTCCAGCCGATGTCGTGAATCGCGGTCAGGCCGCACAGAAACGTTTGCATGGTCGGCGATAACGCGTCGTAGGCGGCGTACATGCTGGCTCACAATGTATCGCTGCCCATTGGCGGCAGTTTCTTGGCCCGCAGGATCGCAGCGAGCGGTGGGTTTTCAAAAAACGTCATATCCGTATGCCAATAGGCGAAGCTCGTTCCCGGCTCAAGCGGCGTATCTGCGCCGCCGGTTTCGATCAATGAGATGTCGGGGTAGTCGTCGCTCAAGGTGTTGAAGAACGGGTGGGTGACCGCATCGCCAAGGATTTGCGAGAGCGTGCGATGCTGATCCGGGGTGATGTCCTGGTCGCGAAAAAAGAGAACCTGATTCTCAAACAACGCGGCTTTTAGTTCCTCTGCGGCTCGGTCGTTGAGCGGGCGTCGAAGATCGAGCCCGCTGATCTCGGCGCCAATAACTGGCCCCAGCCGCCTTACCTCGATTGTTTTGTACTGCATGCCTTGCTGTCAGGCGTAGTAGGCGTCAAACGGTTCGGCCGGGATCAGTTCCTTGAGCCGGTCTCGGGTCGTTCGCCATTTTTCATCGCCGCCGTTGCTGCCTACGGGTCCGGCCGATGTATCGAAATCCTGGATCGCGATGTCGGTGATGTACTGCATTGAGAAGGCGGCCAGTTCCCGATGAAGTGGCGCTGCCATGTAGGCGGCATATGCCTCGACCGAATCGAAAGCTGCAATGATCGCGTAAGGATAGTCCGTAGATTTGGCAGCAGTCAGGTTGCGGCAATAGCCAAAGCTGATGATGCCCTCCAGGGTCGCGCGAATCCGTTCGGCATAATCGTGGATCCTGCGGTGGACGTCTTCGCTCACCTCCTGGTCGAAGCGAAGTAGCACGACGTGATGGTACATGCGCGGGTTCCTCCTGCGATCGTTCGAGATTACCGAATTCGCGAGCCTAAAATATTATTGTCGAGCTTAAGTCGCGAGTTTAGCACAGGGTATGGGCGGCTCCGCTGCCGGAGCCCGACTCAGGCGCCGCTGCCATGGTCGAAGATCCCGGCGCCGGTCATCTCGGCGGCGATAACATTGGCGGTATGAACAACAGGATTGAGTTGTCGAACGGTATCGGCGCTTAGCGAGCTCAAGCGCTCGCAATCGGCGATGAATCGATCACGCTCGGCCGCTCCCGTCAGCGGCGCGGCAAGGGTGTCGAACTTGCCGACATAATCTGGCCACGTCCACGGGTTGGCGCCGTTCGGATGGGCGTTTGCGACCGTTTTTTCGCTCGAGATGATGCGGCCATCGGCCAACGCGATTTCAACCCGGCCGCCGAACGCACGTTGAACTGGATCCGGATCGTGGTAACGCGCGGTCCAGGTTGGGTCTTCCTCGGTCGCAACCTTGCGCCACAACGCAATCGTCGAGTCTCGCGCTGCGCGCGCCGGCAGGTAGCTGTCGACATGGTGCCAGGCGCCGTCCTCCAGCACGACCGCGAAGATATACATGATTGAATGATCGAGCGTTTCTCGGCTGCCTGACGGATCGAACTTCTGCGGATCGTTCGAGCCGGTGCCGATCACCGTATGAGTGTGGTGGCTGGTATGGATGATAATCCGTTCAATCGCGGTGGGGTCGCCAATCTCGGCCGCATCTCAAAAGCGAGGTCGATCAGTGCCTGCGCCTGGTACTCGGCCGAGTGTGCTTTGGTGTAGGTCTCCAGCATCTGCCGTGGCGCATCGCCGGGGCTCGCCAGCGGAACTTCATAAACAGCATCCGGACCGTCGAGCATCCAGGCGATGACCGAGTCTTCACCCTCGTAGATCGGGCTCGGCGCGGCCTCTCCGCGCATTGCCCGGTCGATCGCCTCGATCGCCAGCTTGCCGGAAAAGCCTGGCACATAGGCTTTCCAACTTGAGATTGCGCCCTTGCGCGATTGTCGGGTTGAGAAACCAAGATGTACGGCCTGGTTGATCGCCTGATAGATAATCTCGGTCGGTAACCTAAGAAGCGCGCCGATCCCGGCCGTCGTGCCGGCGACCAGATGCGCCACGTGGTCTTTCTTGTGGTGATGCAGATTGTTCCCCTTCATCAGGCCGACATGCACCTCATAGGCGAAGGCGATGGCGCGGACTAGATCTTCCCC
>CAUZWH010000437.1:0-3254 GCA_963583675.1 Alphaproteobacteria bacterium | reverse complement strand
GATCCTGGGTGTGATCGCGAGCCTGGGCAATTGGCTCACGGTGCGCGCGTTTACGATCGGTGATACCACCGCGGTGATGCCCTACGACTTCACCCGCCTGCCGTTTATGGCGCTGCTCGGCTACGTGGCGTTTGCCGAGGTTCCCGATGTGTGGACCTGGGTCGGTGGTATCATCATATTTTCCAGCACCATCTACATCGCCAGGCGCGAGGCCCAGCTCGCCCGTGCCGAGCACGCGGTTGACGCCGATCGGACTCTTGCCGAACGACGTTTATGAGCGAAATTGCTGGCATAAGAGAATGGCTGGCATGAGCGAAGTGCCGGCACCAACCGGGGCAGCGTTATGGGCGCGGCTGCTAACCGCGTGGAGCGCCTTGCCGCCCAACACACGCGGCGCTTTGTTCATGGTTTGCGGCGCGATCTCCGCAACTCTGATGTTCACTACGGTGAAATTGATTGGTGGCCGGATCGATAGCGTTCAGATCGTCTTTGTCCGAGCTCTGTTTGGGATAGCGGTGGCAGTACCGGTGCTGATGCGGCGCGGCGGGCGCGGCTTTCGCACCGGGCATTTGCGCTTGCAGGTGGGCACCGGGGTGCTGGGTGCGATCGCGCTGATCGGCACATTCTTCGCGCTGACCCGTCTGGAACTTGCTGGCGTCACCGTGGTTATGTTCACCCGGCCGATGTTTCTCTTATTGCTGGCGATGCTGTTCCTCGGCGAAGCAATGCGGGCCGGCCGCTGGCTAGCGACGCTAATGGGTTTTGTTGGGGTTTTGGTCATCGTGAAGCCGGCCGGGATCGTCGAGGTGGCGGCGCTGGCGGTCATAATGTCGGCGTTGGTCAGCGCAGTGATGGTGGTATTCATCAAGAAGATGGCGGCGGCCGACGGCCCTGATATTCAGCTCTTCTATTTCAATCTCACGATGGCGGTGGTGCTGATCGTGCCGAGCGTTGTGGTGTGGACCACGCCAAGCTGGGCCGACCTCGGGCTGCTGCTCCTGGTCGGCGTGTTTGGCGCCGCCAACGCGACCTTCAATGTTTTTGCGCTGCGCGTCGGCGAAGCGACGGCGGTCTCGCCCTTTGACTACACGCGGTTGATTTTTGCCACCCTGATTGGATTTCTGCTGTTCAGCGAAATTCCCGATAGTTGGTTCTGGTTGGGCGCGGCGATGATCGTCGCAGCCAATCTCTACATCGTTCGCAGCCGGCCGAAGTTTAAGCCCAACGCCGTTGAATGAACGGATCGCCGGTGCCGGCCACGCGAAAGACAGATTTGATTGCCGCTTGGAATCGACTGTCTCCGAATACGCGCGGCGCTCTGTTTATGATTTGCGGCGCGTTCACGGCCACCCTTATGCTGACGGCGGTGAAATTGTTGGGCGGCCGCATCGACAGCATTCAGATTGTCTTTATCCGCGCGGTGTTTGGCGCGGCGGTTGCGGCACCCCTATTGATGCGGCGCGGCGGGCGCGGCTTCCGTACCAGCCAATTGCGTTTGCAGCTGGGCACCGGCGTGCTCGGCGCGGTCGCATTAGTCGCTGCGTTTTTTGCCCTTTCGCGCATGGAACTTGCCGACGTCACTGTCGTTATGTTCACCCAACCGATGTTTGTCTTGTTGCTGGCGATGCAGTTCTTAGGCGAGGCCATGCGGGCGGGCCGTTGGCTGGCGACGCTGGTCGGATTCGCCGGTGTTCTGTTGATCGTGAAGCCGGCCGGGATCATCGAAATGGCCGCGTTAGCGGTCATCATGGCGGCGTTTCTCAGTGCCGTGATGGCCGTGCTCATCAAGAAAATGGCGCGGTCCGACGGGCCGGACATCCAACTCTTCTACTACAATCTCACAATGGTGGTGGTGTTGCTGGTGCCGAGCATATTGGTGTGGACGACGCCGAGCTGGGCCGATCTGGCGCTGCTTTTTCTGGTAGCGGTGTTCGGCGCGATCTTCGCGACGTTGAATGTTCTTGCACTGCGGGTCGGCGAAGCGACGGCGGTGGCACCGTTCGACTACACACGCCTCATATTCGCAGCTTTGATTGGTTTTCTGCTGTTCAGCGAAATTCCCGATGGCTGGTTCTGGGCGGGGTCGGCGATGATTGTGGCGGCCAATCTCTACATCGTTCGCAGCCGGCCCAAGCTCAAACCTGATACCGTTGGATGAGCGGACCGTCTGCTCCGTCTGCTCCGTCCTCTCCGTCTGGGCGCAAGGCCGATCGGGTTGCTGCCTGGAAGCGGCTGTCTCCGAACACGCGCGGTGCTTTTTACATGGTTTGCGCCGCGCTTTCGGCCACCTTGATGTTCGCCACCGTGAAGGCGCTTGGTGGGCGCGTCGATAGCTTCCAGATCGTTTTTTTCCGTGCCTTGGCCGGCACGCTGGTCGCGATTCCGATGTTGATGCGCAGCGGTGGGCGTGGCTTCCGCTCGGCGCATATGCACTTCCAGGTGGGCAATGGTGTGCTCGGCGTCGTGGCCATGACCAGCACCTATTTTGCGCTGGAGCATATGGCGCTGGCCGATGCCACGGCGGTGTTGTTTGCGCGGCCACTTTTTCTGTTGCTGCTGGCGATGCTGTTCCTCGGCGAAGCGATGCAGGTTGGCCGCTGGCTGGCGACGTTCGTCGGCTTCCTCGGCGTGCTTGTGATCGTCAAGCCGGCGGGGATTATTGAGGTGGCGGCGCTGGCGATCGTCTTCTCGGCGCTGGTCAGCGCGGTGATGATCGTGTTGTCCAAGAAGATGGTGGCGGCCGACGGTCCCGACATCCAGCTGTTCTATTTCAACCTGACGATGGGAGCGGTGCTGATCGTGCCGACCGCGGTGTTTTGGGTCACGCCAAGCTGGAACGATTTCGGGCTGCTGTTACTGGTCGGCGTGTTTGGTACCACTAACGCGTTGTTCATTGTCCAGGCGCTGCGAGTCGGCGAAGCCACGGCGGTATCACCGTTTGACTACACACGTCTGCTTTTCGCGGCGCTGTTCGGGTTCGTGTTGTTCAGCGAGGTGCCCGACGCCTGGTTCTGGGTGGGCTCGGCGATGATCGTTGTCGCCAATGTCTACATCGCCCGCAACCGGAGTTGAGCGGGGGCAACGGAGGTGATCGTTCCGCCGGCCATCGTGAAAGCGGCTGATCCTGCCATACGTTATTGGCAGGGCCTGTCGGGCAACGCCCGCGGCGCCATCTTCATCCTGGCCGCGTCGCTCTCGGCGACTCTGATGTTTGCGGTGGTGAAAGCGCTCGGCCAACGGATAGAGAGCCCGCA
>CAUZWH010000436.1:0-3270 GCA_963583675.1 Alphaproteobacteria bacterium | reverse complement strand
TGCCCATTCTTACGTCATTCTCCGGCCAGAAAGCTGTGACGTGGAGACTGTCGTCAGCCCGACACGCACGGACGTCAATACGGCCGATGAGGCGATCGCACTCCATTACCGGGAACACGTAGTAGCCATACTGGCGCTGTGCCTCGGGCACGAAAACCTCGATGCGGTAACGGAAGCCAAATAAGCGGTGTGCGCGGTTCCTATCGCGAAGCGCGGGGTCAAAGGGCGATAGGATCCGAATACGATTTGGCAGGTCAGGCACTTCGGCAGCAGCCGCGTCAAGGCCGGGGCGGGCGTAGGAGCGCCGAAAAGATCCATCCACGCCCGTAACTTCCACTTCTTCAATCTCGCTACGCCTCAAGGCCTGCCTGGCCCAAACCTTGACTTCCTGCGGACTGACCTTGCCCCAGAAGGCCGCGATCTCCCCCGAAGTTGCGAAGCCGAGACGGTCGATGGCCTCGCCGCAAGCCCAGTTGATCGTGCACTCTTCGGAGTACTCTACGCAGGCAGGATAGACCCGCTCCGCGAGATCATAAATCTTAGCAAAGCCCTTACGTCGAGTGACGGCGAGGCGGCCAGTGCGCCAGAGATACTCAAGGGCGGTTTTCGAGGGGTGCCACTCCCACCAACCACCTTTACTACGGCGTTCACCAAGGCCCACGTCCCGGGTACCAACCGGACCGTGTTCAGTGATGTGACGGATTACCCCGTCCAGCTTTTCCTCGAATTCCGCACCCCGCCAATTGCGATAGCGCGCGCGAATATTTTCTGCATCGCGGACGAAGCGGAGGCGCCAGTGCGGTAGGAATTCAGTCGGGATGATCGATGCATCATGGGTCCAGTGCTCGAAAAGTGTTCGGTCACTCTCGAGCATGCGACGGAGTGCCTCTGGCCGGTAGGTTTGGCGACGCGACCAGAGGATCATGTGGTGTGCGCGCTCGACAGTGTTGATACTGTCGACTTGAACAAAGCCAAGTCGACGGATCAGCGCGAGCAGGTTTTCGCCTGACGCCGGGCCGTTGGGCTGGTTCGCCAAAGCGTGGCGCTCCAAGAAGACGCGCCTCGCATCACGGTTGTCGATCCGTCGCAGGTTCATCCACGGCCCCGTCGTCCAGCGTGCCTGGCCTGTTCCAATTTGTGCCGTTCCTGTTTCTGGTCCATGTGACCGGCAATGTAAGTTTGCCTGAGTGTCTCGGTATTAAGATGCAATTAACCACGAAGAGGCTTCTTAAAGGAATGGAGCTAAGGGATAATCGAACGTGGTTGGAGAAGTTCTCCAGGAGTTGCCAAGATGAACGCTCTGCTTCGCGCCGCCGCGCTTCTCGTTCCGTTTTCGATGACACTGCTGTTTGACGACGTTTCCACGTCGGCAGGCGAGCAACCCACAACCAAGCGGGTCCCCGCCGAATGGGAACCGCAAGAAGCGATCTGGCTTCAGTGGCCAGGTCCGTGGGAAAAGGCGCACGAAACCGCGTTTGCGAAAATGTCCGCCGTTATCGCCGAGTACGAGAAGCTGCACGTCCTTTACGATTCGAACAGGATCAAGATAGAGGCCCGCTCGGCGATAGCGCTGGTCGGCGGCGACCCCGACCACGAGAACATCATCTGGCACGCCATTGCGAACGACAGCGCCTGGATGCGTGACAACGGTCCAGTCTACGTCGTCGACGGCGACGAATTGCGCGTTCAGGACTGGGGGTTCGACGCTTGGGGCGGCGCGTACGGCGCCAGTATCCCCTACCGCCTGGACGACAGGGTGCCATCGAAGGTCGGAGTGTATCTCGACTTCCCGGTCGACGACATCGACATCGTGCACGAGCGCGGAAACCTGGAATTCAATGGCGTCGACACGGTGATCCTCAACTGGAGCACGCTGGGCGATCCGAGGCGTAACCCCGGCTACACGCGGGACCAGGCGGAGGCCGACCTGAAGCACCATTTCGGCGTTTCCAAGGTTGTTTTCGTCGAGGGTGTGCCGGAGGGGGATCTGACCAACGGGCACATCGATGGGATCGCGCGGTTCATCGATCCGGGGACGGTGGTGGTTCCCGATTGCACCGCCGGCTCGAAATGTCGGCCCGGCGACGGCGACGACGCGATCTACGACGCGGCCGCGGCCGCGATCGAAGCCGCCGACTTTACGGTCATTCGTGACCCGATCGAAGGTCTCGCCAGTTACGGCAGCTATAATTTCGATACGAACTACATGAACTGGTTGGTTGGGAACGGGTTCGTGATCACCGTGGGCTTCGGCAATCCGGAGACAGACGTGGCGGCTAAGTCTAGGCTGGAAGGCTATTTTCCGGGCCGCGACGTATACGTCATCGAGATGCTCAGCTCCTGGCAAGCGGGCGGCGGGGTTCACTGCCACACGAACGATCAGCCGGCGTTGTCGACGGTAAACCGCCCCAGCGGAATCGATGGGTAGCCAAGCATATTTTCACGCCGCTCTCACGGCATTGTTGCGCCAGAACCCTGTCCCCTCCCAGCCGGGAGCTTGCGCTCACTGCGGTGCGCCGGAGATACCCGGAAGTGGCGTAGTCGTAACTTTCGGAATTGATACGAACGGGTACACATGGCTGCACAGAAATTGCTGGCCGGCTTGGCATGCTAAGCGGCCGGCGCTGTCAGCCTAATGCGAACCGATCCCCAAAGCCCCAGACAACGTGGCGCTCAGGCAGCCAACTGACGCCACTCGGCCAGGGCGGGGGAGCGGTTCTGCTTGAAGATGGTACGGCGGTTGAGGTCGCGATCGAGGTTGAAGTGGTTATGGATCGAGGCGTGGGCGGCGGCGAGCTTTTGCAGGGTCTTGATGTCCCTGAATTTGGCCATCGCTCCTTCTCGTCGCTGAAACGGCTGGTGTGAATTTTCGGCTCGGTTGTTGAGCCAGCGCCCACATTCCTGGTTGGCGGCATTACCGATCACATTCATCGCCGCTCGATACGACCGAAGCCGGTCCGTCACGATCACCTGTGGCCGGCCATAGCGCTTCATCGCCCGCTTAAGAAATTCAAGCGCTGCCTTACTACCCCGCCGTTTCGTTGCGAATACCTCGAGCACTTCGCCTTCGTGATCGACAGCGCGCCAGAGGTAGTGCGTTTCTCCGTTGACCCGCACGAACACCTCGTCGAGATGCCAGCGCCACTGTGAATACGAACGGTGTTGAACACGGCGCTTGCGGACCTCGGCCGCAAACATCGGACCGAGCCTGTTCCACCAAAATCTCACCGTCTCATGGCATATATCGATACCGCGCTCGAACAGAAGGTC
>CAUZWH010000435.1:0-3291 GCA_963583675.1 Alphaproteobacteria bacterium | reverse complement strand
CGCAAACGGCAGGCTGCCGACGATCATGAACAGAATGACTACCAGTTCAACCTCGGCACTGGAAAAATGTCCTATCGATTCATCCGAAGTCGAGAAGCCACCGGTCGATATCGTCGTGAGCGCGTGCGCGAACGCATCGAACGGCGTCATCCCGGCGATCCACAGCGCGAAAAAACAGATTACCGAAAGAAGCAGGTAGATGGCGCCGATTGCGGCGGCAATCTGGGTTACTCGCGGTAATACTTTCTCCGTTCGGTCGGAGAATTCGGTATGAAATAGTTGCATGCCGCTCACTTGCAGGAACGGCAGGATGGCGAGGGCGACGATGATGATGCCGACACCGCCGAGCCATTCGAGAAGCCCGCGCCAAATAAGGATGCCAGCCGGGGCATCGTCCAGGCCTACCAGCACGGTCGCGCCGGTCGTCGTAATCCCGGACATCGCCTCGAAAAAGGCGTCCGTGTAGCTAAGGCCAAGATCCGAGAATGCGAACGGCAACGCAGCGAATACCGCGACGATGATCCAACTCGTGGTGGTCAGTAGAAAGGCTTCGCGAATCGATAGCTCAAGCGTGTCCTGATAGTTCGCGAGAATCAAACTGACGCCAATGAACAACGTAACCGCTGCGGAGGTCAGGAAGATCAGCCAATCTTCGTCCCCGGCCGACGCTTCGACGATCGTTGGAATCAGCATGGCAACCGCAAGCGCGATTAAGAGCATGCCGGCCACAAACAAGATGGGGCGAAAATCGATCACGGTTCGGCCAAGGTCTCAACATCATACGCCACGGCGTGATCCCGCGACATCACGCGGGCTCGTCGACGTTCGGCGGGGGTTGCTAGCGGGCCGATGTAGCGTGTTTCTCGGTTAGATATCTAATCCGCGAGTTGTCGAGAGTGGGGTCCGATCATCGAAAGAAATTCTCGCCGCGTGGTGGGGTCGTCGCGGATGTCTCCCAACATGCGGCTGGTAACTAGCGTGGTGCCTATCTTATGAACGCCGCGGGTAGTCATACAGTGGTGCGTCGCCTCAACCACGCACGCAACACCCTTGGGACGCAATACTGAGTCGATCGCGTTGGCGATTTGGGCGGTCAGTTTTTCCTGAACCTGCATGCGTCGGCCGTAAATCTCGACCAGTCGGGCGAGCTTGCTGATGCCGATGATTCGCTTGTCCGGTAGATACCCAACGTGCACCCAGCCGATAATCGGGGCGATGTGGTGTTCGCAAAACGACTCCAACCGGATATCGCGCATCACGACCATCTCGTCGTAACCATCGGTCTCTTCAAAGGTGCGTTGAAGTATCTCAACGGGGTCCTCGTCGTAGCCCGAAAACCATTCCTGGTATGCCCGGACGACGCGATCTGGGGTTTCAAGCAAACCCTCACGATCGGGATCGTCGCCAGCCCAGCGCAGGAGGGTGCGTACGGCGCCTTCTGCCTCCTCGCGTGATGGCCGATCCATAGCGCTTGCCGCGCGGTCTGCGACATCGACCGCTATTGATTCCTTGTTACTCGAACTCACCGTGGTCTCCTTTACGATGTCCTCGCGTCAATAATGGGATGGGTGTGCGACCGACGATCGCGAACGCCCGCTGGGCCGCCTAGTTAGGCCGCGCGCCCTCGTAAGGGCTATCGAGTGAAAAAGCTGGGATTGTGACGTCGAACTTCGCGCCGTCGTTTCCCTCCATCTGGTACGTGCCCAGCATGATGCCAGACGGTGTGGAGAGCGGCGTACCGCTCGTATATTCAAAAGATTCGCCCGGCTTGAGAACGGGTTGCTCGCCGACAACGCCGGCACCACGAACTTCTTGGACCTGACCCTGGGAATCCGTGATGCGCCAATATCGGTTTCGCAACTGAACAGTGTCGCCGCCCTGATTTTCGATCTTGACCCAATAGGCCCACACAAAATGATAGTCCTCGGGTGACGATTGTTCCTCGAGATAGACGGGCTTGACCGTCACCGAGATCGCATTGGTCGTTTTCTGATACATCGAGCTATTCCATGCGCTGCTCACCGCCTGGTGAGCCAGCGTCGTAAGCGGGAATATCGTTCCGCGCCGGCTTTTTGTCCAGAGCCCCAGCGCGGTTTTCCTTATACGCTAGCCAAGGCCTGATCGATGTCTTCTTTGATGTCGTCGATGTCTTCCAATCCGACCGAGATACGCACGAAGCGATCCGAGATGCCGAGGTGGGCGCGTTCTTCCGGGGTCAACCTGTAGTGCGTGGTCGTCGCCGGGTGGGTAATGAGGCTCTTCGCATCTCCTAAGTTGTTGGAAATATTTATGATTTTTAGATTGTTGAGAAGGCGAAACGCGCGTTCCTTGTCGCCGCGGAGCTCAAACGACACGACTGTTCCCGGCCCTTTCATCTGCTTTTGAGCTAGTTCGTACTGGGGATGATCGGGCAGTCCGGGAAACCGGACGCTATCGATTTCGGGGTGATTGTGGAGAAAGTGGGCGAGATCAGTCGCGTTTTCGCAGTGACGTTTGACCCGCAACTCCAAGGTTTCCAACCCTTTCAACATGACCCATGCATTGAACGGACTCATGCTTGGTCCGGTGTGCCGATAGAACGGTACCAGGAACTCTTCACAGAACGCCGTGTCGCAGAGCACAATTCCTCCCATCGCACGACCCTGCCCGTCGATATGTTTGGTGGCCGAGTAAACGACGATATCGGCACCCAACGCCAACGGTTGCTGAAGGATGGGTGTGGCAAAGACATTGTCGACAATCAGGCGTGCGCCAACCTCGTGAAGGAGGTCAGCCACAGCGCGAATATCGACCATTTCGAGCCCGGGATTAGAGGGTGACTCAAGAAACGCGCATACGGTTTTTGGTTTGATTGCCGCGCGCCATTGGTCAAGATCAGTACCGTCGACCAGCGTCACCTCGATCCCGTAACGCGGCAGGAAACTTTGAATGATCATCAAACAAGAGCCGAACAGAGCGCGTGCGGCAACGACGTGATCGCCGGCCTTTAGCTGACACATCAGCGATGCGTTGACGGCGGCCATTCCGCTCGCCGTGGCGCGAGCATCCTCGGCGCCTTCGAGGAGCATCATGCGCTCCTCGAACATTCTTACGGTCGGATTTCCGTAGCGCGAGTAGATGTAGCCATCGTCCTGGCCTTTAAACCGTGCCTCGGCGTCCTCGGCGCGGTCATAGACATAACCGGAGGTCATAAACATGGCCTCGGAAGTTTCCCCATGTTGGGAGCGCACCGTTCCGCCGTGTACGAGCTGCGTGTTCATGCGCCAATTGGCGCTACCGCTATTTGCTTTG
>CAUZWH010000434.1:0-3297 GCA_963583675.1 Alphaproteobacteria bacterium | reverse complement strand
GACTCCGACTGGATACGGGAAGAACTCGGACGCTATCAGGCAGCCACGGTTTGCGAATCCTGCCACGGCTATCGGCTCAAGCCTGAAGCGCTAGCGGTCAAAATCGACAAACTCCACGCTGGGCAAGTGGCCGAGATGTCGATCGACGCGGCGGCACGTTGGTGCGGCGGGCTCGATGAGGCGTTGACCGCCAAACAACGCGAGATCGCGCAGCGCATCCTCCGCGAGTTACATAATCGACTTGGTTTCCTCGTTAACGTCGGCTTGGAGTATCTCACCCTCTCGCGCAGCGCCGGCACCCTGTCGGGCGGTGAAAGCCAACGTATTCGCTTGGCATCGCAAATCGGCTCAGGTCTGACCGGCGTACTCTACGTGCTCGACGAACCGTCCATCGGCTTGCATCAGCGTGACAATGCCAGGCTGCTGGAGACCCTGAAAAATCTACGTGATCTCGGCAACTCGGTCCTAGTTGTCGAACACGATGAAGAGGCGATCGAGAGCGCCGATTACGTGATCGACATGGGTCCAGGCGCCGGTATTCACGGCGGACATGTCGTTGCCGAGGGCCCACCCGAAGTGATCGCCGCCACCCCCGAAAGCCTGACCGGCCAGTATTTGGTGGGAACCACAGAAATTTCGACACCGTTGGTAAGGCGATCCGGCAAAAACGGACAGACTCTCGCGATTGTCGGCGCGACCGAGCACAATCTGAAGGATCTTACCGCGCGCATTCCGCTCGGGACCTTTACCTGCATCACGGGCGTGTCCGGCAGCGGCAAATCAACGCTGATTATCGACACCCTGTATCGCGGCATCGCCCGGCGCCTGAACAATGCCCGCACCGCGCCGGGCGCCCACCGCGACATCACAGGGCTCGAGTTCATCGATAAGATCGTCGATATCGATCAATCGCCGATTGGCCGAACGCCCCGCTCCAACCCGGCGACCTACACCGGTGCCTTTACCCCAATCCGGGATTGGTTCGCCGGTCTGCCCGAGGCGGGCGCGCGTGGTTATAAGCCCGGCCGCTTCTCATTCAACGTCAAGGGCGGCCGCTGCGAGGCCTGCCAAGGCGATGGTGTCATCAAGATCGAGATGCATTTTCTGCCCGATGTGTACGTGCAATGCGATGTCTGCAGGGGTCACCGTTACAACAGAGAGACTCTGGAAATATTATTTAAAAACAAATCAATAGCAGATGTTCTTGAAATGACAGTAGAGGAAGGTGTTGATTTCTTCAGCGCCGTTCCAGTGATCCGCGACAAGCTCGTAACGATGAAGCGCGTCGGCCTCAGCTATATCCACATCGGCCAGCCGGCCACAACGCTCTCCGGCGGCGAGGCCCAGCGCGTCAAACTGGCCAAGGAACTATCGCGGCGGGCGACCGGCAAGACCCTGTATATCCTCGACGAGCCGACCACGGGATTGCACTTCGACGATGTACGCAAGCTGCTCGATGTGCTGCACGCGTTGGTCGATCAGGGCAACACGGTGGTGGTGATTGAGCACAACCTCGACGTCATCAAAACCGCGGACTGGGTCCTCGATCTTGGTCCCGAGGGGGGCAATGACGGCGGTCAAATTGTCGCACAGGGCACGCCGGAAGACATCGCCGCAGTCACCGCAAGCTATACTGGTCAGTTTCTCAAGCACCACTTCACTCGCGCCAAGCATAAGCGCGCGCAACTATCCAAGGGCGGCATTACCAAACGCGCTGAAACGCGAGCGAATGGACCCAAATCTGCCGCCAAGTCTGCTAAGACAAGCAAATCTACTCGCGGCAAAAAGAAGGCCGCCCTCGGTGCACAGGCGCCGGCAGAATAACCCTGGGAGATTGGGGCAACATCATTGACCGCTGATATGAGGCCGATCCACGTCATCGGCGGTGGCTTAGCGGGCTGCGAGGCCGCCTGGCAGGCCGCCCGCGCGAATGTCCCGGTGGTGCTGCACGAGATGCGCCCGGCCCGCCGTTCCGAGGCTCACAGCACAGACTGCCTGGCCGAATTAGTGTGTTCGAATTCGTTTCGCTCTGACGATGCCGAAAAAAATGCGGTCGGCCTGCTTCACGAGGAAATGCGGCGGGCGGGCTCGTTGATCCTGCGCATCGCCGATGCCAATCGCGTGCCGGCCGGTTCGGCGCTGGCGGTCGATCGCGATGGCTTCGCCGCCGATGTCCAGTCCAGCCTCGAAAATGAGCCGTTAATCACCATCGAACGCGCTGAAGTGGAGAGTTTGCCGCCTGCCGATTGGGATCAAGTCGTGATCGCAACCGGTCCGCTCACCTCGCCGGCCCTTGCAGCGGCTATCCAATCGCTGACCGGCGTAGAGGCGCTCGCGTTCTTTGACGCAATTGCACCGATCGTCTACCGCGACTCGATCAACCTTGAAAAAGCGTGGTTTCAATCCCGCTATGATAAATCCGGACCCGGCGGCGACGGCGCCGATTACATCAACTGTCCGCTCGACGGCGGTCAATATGAGACCTTCATCAACGCGCTTATCGCCGCCGATAAGATCGAGTTCAAAGAGTGGGAAGCCGTAACCCCCTATTTCGAGGGCTGCTTGCCGATCGAAGTGATGGCGGCCCGGGGTCTGGAGACCCTGCGCTATGGACCGATGAAGCCGGTCGGTCTCACCAACCCGCACAGCCCGCAAGACAAGCCGCACGCAGTCATCCAGTTGCGTCAGGATAATGCGCTCGCCACGCTCTACAACATTGTCGGCTTCCAGACCAAGCTTGCTCACGGTGCGCAGAAGCAGATTTTCATGACGATCCCGGGACTGGAAGGCGCCCGCTTCGCCCGCCTCGGCGGCATTCACCGCAACACCTTCCTCAACAGTCCCAAACTGCTGGACGAAAAATTACGCCTGAAGGCGATGCCGCGGCTTCGGTTCGCCGGTCAGATCACCGGCGTCGAGGGCTATGTCGAAAGTGCAGCGATCGGATTATTGGCGGGGCGTTTTGCCGCCGCCGAGCGACGCAGCGACGCGATCGTTCCGCCCCCGCCGACGACCGCCCTTGGCGCAATTCTCGCACATATCACAGGCGGTGCCGAAAGCGCTACCTTTCAGCCGATGAACGCCAACTTTGGATTATTTCCCCCGCTCACTAAGCGGTACAAGCGGGCGGAGCGGAAACAGGCCTACTCCGCGCGTGCATTGGCCGATCTCCAACCTTGGCTTTCCGAGCCCGGACTGGCTGCCGAATAGGCATCGATCGGCATGCATTTCGACATCGTCTTCGCGCTCTGGGGAGAACTTTATCGCCAACTCTTCCTGAAGACATGTCTGCCAAGT
>CAUZWH010000433.1:0-3310 GCA_963583675.1 Alphaproteobacteria bacterium | reverse complement strand
ACACCGGCACTCTGCATTGCTTGCGTGCAATCGATACTCAGGATGTCGGCGTGAGCATGGGGTGACCGCAGGATGTAACCGATGGCTTGGTCGTCGAGATTGATATCGTCGATGAAACGACCTCGACCGCGCAGCAATCGATCATCTTCGGTCCGCGTGACAGATCGGCCAATCTCAAAGGTTGCCATCTTTGGTTTCTACCAGTTTAGCCGCTACTGCAAGACAATCGCAACTGCCGTTCCGAGCAGCAGAACGCACATCACCAGATTGAAAATCCGGCGCACCTTCGCCTCAACCAAGACGCGTTTGAGGCCGCTCCCGAACAAGGCCCAGACAGAAATGCACGGGAAATGCACGAGAGCCAGGATTGCCGCGAGGTATAACCCGGCCCATTGGGGTTGGGTGCTGGCCGGCAAGAACAGCGTCG
Source organism: Alphaproteobacteria bacterium (assembly GCA_963583675.1). Classification (GTDB taxonomy): domain Bacteria; phylum Pseudomonadota; class Alphaproteobacteria; order SHVV01; family SHVV01; genus CAUZWH01. The sequence continues at coordinate 2,883 of CAUZWH010000433.1, read as the reverse complement.
TCAACGTCGTCGTCATGATCCAGGCCTTGGGATTAACGAACTGGAACGCGGTCGCTTCGTAGGCGCGCAGCGGTCGCGCGCGCTCGGTTGCATTGGCGACCTGCGCACCGACGATTTTCCACGACATCCACAGCAGATAGGCAACGCCAACGACTTTAAGGCCCTCGCGAACGATTGGAACTTCGGTGAATAAAACGCCCAATCCCAGCGCCGTGAGGTAGGTCTGGATCGCGAGCCCGACCACGATCCCCAGCATATGCGGCAGCGTTCGGCCGAAGCCGAAGTTCACGCCCGAGGCGGTTAGCATCAAGTTATTCGGTCCTGGCGTGATGGACATGACCAGCAGATAGCTGACGATCGGCGCGAGTTCGTTCATTCCGACGGACGCCGCCCCAGCAGCCGTGTTGTCAACCGGCGGCCAATGGTCGGGTGACGTCTTCGAGCCAGCCGCGGGTCACTTGATCGACCCTGTCCGCCAGGGCATCGCGTACCTGAGCGTGATAGCGATCGACCCACTCGATCTCTTCCGCCGTCAACAAATCAGCCGCAATAAGGGTTCGGTCGATCGGTGCGTGGGTCAAAGTTTCGAATGCGTAGAACTCACGGTCGGCTTCACCGACCGGGCTGCGGACGACCGCAACAAGATTCTCGATGCGGATACCGAACGCACCTGTTTTGTAATATCCAGGCTCGTTCGAAACGATCATCCCCGGTTGCAGCGCTACCTTGTTAGGCAGCTTGGAGATCCGCTGTGGTCCCTCATGGACGCCGAGATAACTGCCGACGCCATGACCGGTGCCGTGGTCGTAGTCGAGGCCGGCCTGCCATAAGAAGTGGCGCGCCAGGGTGTCGATCTGCGACCCGGTGGTGCCCTTGGGGAACTTGCAGGTTGCGACAGCGATGTGGCCACGAAGCACACGGGTGAAGCGATCGCGCATCTCCTCGCTGGGTTCGCCGATCGCCACGGTGCGGGTGACATCGGTGGTCCCGTCGAGATACTGCGCGCCGGAATCAAGCAAGAAGAGTTGGCCCTGTTCAAGGCGCCGGTTGGTTGCCGGGGTCGCGCGGTAGTGGACGATCGCGCCGTTGGGCCCCACCCCCGATATCGTATTGAAACTGAGACTCTGAATCCGTTCGTTGCCGGCACGAAATTCCGCAAGCGTTGCCGCCGCTATTAGCTCATCAAGGTCGCCGGACAGCGCCTCCTTTTCGAGCCATGCGAGGAAGCAAGTGAGCGCGGCGCCATCGCGCAAGTGGGCGGCGCGCGTACCGTTCAACTCGACGTCGTTCTTAAGTGCCTTGGGAAGGGTACAGGGATCGTCGGCGGATTGAGGCTCGATCCCGCCCTGACGGAGGCGCTGGGAAATCCAGGCGGCGGTCGTCGAGGGGTCAATGCCAACGCGCTTTGCCCCGCTGGCGAGTTCGTCGAGCACATATCCAAAGGACGAGCGCTCGCTGATACGGACCTCAGGTCCGAGATGCTGACCAAGTCCCTCGGCCAGTTTGCGCTGATCGATCAGCAGGTCGACGCTGGCATCCGCATGCAACACTGCGAATGCTAGCGGTAACGGGGTGCAAGAGACATCGGCGCCGCGGATGTTGAGCAACCAGGCGATCGAATCGGGCGCCGTCAATACAGCAGCGTCGAGTTGGTCGGCGGATAGCTTTTCAGCGAGGCGGCGGCGCTTATCAACACTGGTTTCGCCAGCGAAAGCGAGATCGTGGGGCACGGTCGGCGATACCGGCGTGGGCGGTTGGTCCTGCCACACGGCGTCGATCGGATTACTATCGACCGCAATCAGTTCTGCGTCCGCTTTCTTGCACGCTGCCGCGAGCCTCGTCACCTCGTCTTCGGTGTGGAGCCAGGGGTCGTAGCCAAATCGCGCACCCGTTCGCAAATTTTCCGCAAGCCATGCGTGCGGCGGCTCTTCGGTGACGTGGTGGAAGGAGAACAGCGTGGCAGGAATCTGGTCGCGAACCTGGAGGGTGTAGCGGCCATCCACAAACAACGCGGCGCGTTCGTCGAGCACAATTGCGGTACCTGCCGACCCCGTAAACCCCGTCAACCAGGCTAGGCGATGCGCGCGCAAAGGTACGAATTCGGTGTAGTTCTCATCGCTCAACGGAACGATAAAGCCCTGTAGGTCGCGGCCACTCAGTTCAGCGCGCAAGGCTATCAGACGTTGTTCTGGGTCAGGTGCGTCGAGCACATCGGCGTAGCGGCCAGCGGCCTCGGCCACGAGATCGTCGAGTGCTTGAGCAAGGTGGGTGCTCGGCGCATGCCCGAGCAAAGACTGCCACTTGCCGCTGCCGTGGCCGGGAAGATCGGTCGCGGGCGCAGCGGCAACGCTCTGGGCGAGCGTTTTGAGCACCGTCGGGTCGAGGGCCGAGCCCTCTGACTCTAATACTTGATCAATGGTCGTGTCGTTCGACATGAGCCGTCCTACGAAATTCCTGTCGCGCACATTAGGCCGAGAGAATCCCGCGAGTAAATGGTGTGTTCAAACACAGGCGGGATAAGGGATTCGATGGCAATCGACACGCCATGATATTTTCACATTCATGCCCAGCATAGGTTGATTCGGCATATCAACTACCTCATATCATTTACTAATCAGAGGGATCTAAGAAGAGGCATTTGAGATGACTTCCTATGAATCAGTACAAAGCACGCTTGCCGAAGACGATCAGGAAAACGGGCGTCCCGAGCGTGGGTTAGCTGGTTTCCTAAACCACACGGGGCGTGTGATCACGTGCAGTGCAGTGCAGTGCAGCTCGCTTGCGCGAGCGTTGGCGGGCGCGAAGAGCCTATGACGCGTTCAGCCGATTGGACAATCACATGCTCGCCGATATCGGCACCAACCGCGGAGAGATGTTTGTTGC
>CAUZWH010000432.1:0-3312 GCA_963583675.1 Alphaproteobacteria bacterium | reverse complement strand
GTCCCAGCTCAACGTGGACCTGTTGCGGTGCGGTACGATCAAGCGGGCGCGGCAGATTGGCCGGGTCCTGGGCGACATCGCGCTGGACGACGCGCGCTTCGGCCTGACCCGCAACAATGCGGATCGCGCCCTCCATACCTGCGGACCGCCGGCCGGGGAGCGTATCGAAGTAAGCAAAGCTACCTTCGCGCGAGGCACGAAATGCGATGGTGGTGCTGCCGCCCATGCCAACGACCCGTTCCGAGGACGCATAATTAGGAAACGAGATATCGTGCTCGATACCGTCGCCGTTAATGAGCGTTATCTGAACACCTCACCCTGCCGGACCTCGAGCGTTGGGTTGATCTGGCCGTCGATGTCGCCACCGATGCCAAGATAAGCCATTTGACCGCCCCGGATGACGGTTCTCAGCACGAAGCTCACATCGGGTATGTAATCGACAACCGCCGGGGTGCCCGATCGCCCGCCGCGGCCGTTGTCGTTGCCGTTGTCGTCACTACGGTTTGCGCGACCGGCGTGACAAATGTGCCTAGGAAAGCGATAAGATTCGCGCGGTCCTTTTCCCTGCGCACGGCCGCCGCGGTCATGCGATTGCCGGGGATGAAGCGGCGCGGATCGGCGAGAAATTTATCAAGATTATCGGCTGTCCAGACGATGTGCGCGTTTCGCATCGCGCCTGAATATTTGAAATTCTTCAAGGTCCCGGCATTGCGGCCTACGACACCGAGAAGCAACGGCCCTAGCTTATTACGGCCCGGCTTGAGCAAATGGCAGGCTTTGCATTTTTTGAAAACTTTCTTGCCCTGAGCCGGGTCTCCAGCCGCGGAGGCAGCGCCAGGGTCGAACAAAATCACGCTGGCGACAAGCATCGCCGGCAGGAGAACGACGCCGATTCTGTTCGCGGTTTTACTGATCCGACCAAGCATTTTCCCTCGCCTTCCTGACTTCACGGGTGACCCGGCTTTGTCACACGTGATGCGCGGCCGGCCATTAATCAGGATCAAGCGAAACGGAAGGGATAGCGGCTAGGCGCGAGGTTCGCACGGCAATCTATGCGACGATTGCGGCCCTGACGACATCGGCCGACCGGGCTGTCAAAGTAACGATCGGCCGCGCACCTAGGCTGGCGCTTCGGGCTCCGCGCCGACGCTGCGGCAGGCGGCGGTGTATGTGTTTTCGAGCAGGCAGGCGATGGTCATCGGGCCGACGCCGCCGGGGACCGGGGTGATCGCGCCGGCCACTTGGGCGGCTTCATCGAAGGCAACATCGCCGACCAATTTAGGTTTGTCGGCGCCGGTGTCGACGCGGTTGATGCCGACGTCGATGACCGCAGCGCCGGGTTTGATCCAATCGCCGCGCACCATCTCGGGCCGGCCCGCCGCCACCACCAGGATATCGGCGGCGCGGCATTCATCGGCGAGGTCGCGGGTGCGCGAGTGGGCGACGGTGACGGTGCAGTTCTCGCGCACCAGCAATTGCGCCATCGGCTTGCCGACCAGGTTGGAGCGTCCGAGTACCAACGCCTTTTTGCCTTCGAGCGAGCCCAGCGTGCGTTTGAGCAGGATCAGACAGCCGAGCGGCGTGCACGGGACTACGCCATCGAGCCGGGCCATCAGGCGACCGGCATTGATGACGTGGAGGCCGTCTACGTCCTTATCGGGGTCGATCGCTTCGACGATCACCCCGGCATCGAGGTGATCGGGCAGCGGTAGCTGAACCAGGATGCCGTGCACGCCGGCATCGGCGTTTAGCGCGGCCAGGTGGGCGAGCAAATCGGTCTGGCTGGTTTCGGCGGCGAGCTTGATATCGACCGCAACCATGCCCGCCTTCTCGGCCGCCTTGCCCTTGTTGCGGACATAGACCGCGCTGGCGGGATCGTCGCCGACGAGGACGACGGTGAGCCCCGGGGTGACGCCATGGGCGGATTTCAGGCGGGCGACGCGTTCGCCAAGGTCAGCGCGTAACTCGGCGGCAACGGCTTTGCCGTCAATGATCCTCGGGGTTGTCGCTTGCGGTGTCATTTCAGCCACGTTGCTCGTCTCCTAACCCGCTCAGCCAAGCATTGAGGGACTGTACGAGATCGGCGTCGGCGTCAGCAATGGCGATCGTTTTGAGGCGGCTCGACGCGCCGCGCGCGACCGAGAGACGGGTGCGAGGAAGGTGCCAGGCCTTGCTGAGCAGTTTGATCAGCGCGGCGTTGGCACGGCCCTGTTCGGGCGCGGCGGTGACCCGCGCGGCGAGGAAAACCTGACCCCCGGCGCCGGATACCAGGCCGTCGAGAGCGTTGCGCGCGGCTTTGGGGGTGAGCCGGATTTTGACGTGGACGATGGTGGCGCTGCGCACAAAGGGCGGACGCAGCGTCGGCGAACTCACCCGCTGAGCATGTCGACGACCAATCGCTTGATGAAGATCAGTGCTATCAGCAGAACCAGCGGCGAGATATCGATGCCGCCCATCGAGGGCAGAAAGCGGCGGATTCGGCCGAGCACGGGTTCGGTGGCGCGATAGAGAAAATCACTCGCCACATGGACGAACTGGTTGGAGCGATTGATGACGTTAAATGATACCAGCCAACTGACGATAACGGTTGCGATCACGACCCAGGTGTAGATGTCGATGACGGTAAAGAGGAGCCAAACCAGTGCATTCATAATCGTGTGTCGCCACTTATGTCGATATTTGGACGGTGCCAGACTACCTTACCGGCATCGGCGCCGCTAGAGTTCACCGCGGTGTTGGGTGGGTCGTCGCAACGCGCGGCCGGGTTGAAAATTACACCGATATCAATGGGGGAGCAGGATGGAATACCGAACACAACCGGCAGGCCTTGCCCACCGCCATTGCTACGGCGGTTGAGATCAAGCAGGCAGGGCCGTGATGGCGTCGGGTCGCGGCCAACACCCCTGAAGGATAAGGATAACGGGGAGCGCGACCGCCGCCGCGCTCCCCGCTGGTATGACGCGTGGCTAATTAACGATTGACCGCGAATGATTCGCGGATCTGCGCGTCAAACCACCTTTTGTCGTGCAGCTTGTACATATCGATGCGCCAGCTAACGAGATTGGCATCGTTCAGGCGCGAATAGGTGCCCGGCCGCATACCGGGAAACGCCGGTATCTTGCCAGCATCGGCGATGATTTTTTGCGCTTCTTCCGAGATCAGGAAGTTAAGTAACAGCCGGCCCGCGTTGGGGTGTGGCGCAAATTTGCTCACTCCCACCGATAGGCCGAGAAATAGCATGGGATCCGGAGTCGACCAATCGACCGGCGCGCCCTTTTGTTTCAGCGGCTCTGTGAAGTCGGGATAGGCGAC
>CAUZWH010000431.1:0-3318 GCA_963583675.1 Alphaproteobacteria bacterium | reverse complement strand
AGCTTGTGCCATTGAACGCAAGGGCAGTTCGCTCATCGAATCGGGTGCCGAGCGCATGATGCTGTCCTGCTCGAAATCCTGGCCCGCATTGCGGTGAAAACTGATCCAGTCGTTGCCGTTGTTTTCCAGGCCATGCTGGCATTTTCACCAGTTAAATAGATCGTCGGCGTTGATCAGCGTCGAGGGCGAGTTGACCAGATAGTAGTAGGCGAGGGAGCGTTCGTAGATCGCCTCATTGGCGCCTTTGAGACGGAACTGCCAGATTTCGCTCAAGGTCCGGTCGGGTCCAATCGGGCGGATTGTGCGAAGCTGTTGGAGCGGCGGCTGTACCGAGTTGCAGGGGTAGAGCAGCACGTGGTGGAGGTTGATGCCGAGGATTTCCTCAGCGCGTTCCTCGCCATAGGCTGCGTACATGCGCCGGACATACTCGTTGGTATCGGGATCGCTGGGCCGGAGGCCCATATAGCCCTCGAGCGTACAGTGGCCTTGGGGGTGCCCAGTGGTGCCGAACTTGTCCTATCCGGCGATGCCGAGCCGTTTGAAGTCTGACAAAAAGCCGTAGCCCATCGGCGCCTTGTCGCCGGCTTGCTCGAACTCCTGCTCGATTGAGGTGGCGGCAGCGCCCGTCGATTCGTGTGTTGCACCAGGATGTGAGACGTCGATTTGATTCTCGAGAAAGATTTTCCAGTTGGACTGCTGGATTACCCTGAAACAATCGCCCACCACCTCGCATTCGCCATCGGGCGCGCGATCGATGAGTTGGTCGAGGGCGGTCTTTGCTTGGCCAAGATGAGGTTCGAGATCGGGGCCCTCATCAGCCAGCGAAGCAAACCAGAAGCCGCGATAGTTGTCGGCGCGCGATGCTTTTTGAATATGGAAGGCGGTATCGTTTTTACTAAAACCGGTATTATCGTAACCGTTTTCAGCGGGCACGCTTTCGAGCCGGCCGTCGAGCTCAAACATCCATGCGTGATAGGAGCAGCGAAATAGATCGCCGGCGTTACCTTTACGCGCCGTACACATTTGGGCACCGCGATGCGGGCAGCGGTTGTAGAGCACGTGGATCTCACCGTCGCGGTCGCGGACCATCATCATCGACTGACGCCCGACCTGCGCGAGGTAGTAGTCGCCGGGATTTTTGACCTGGCTCTCGTGGCCGATATAGATCCACAGCCGCTCGAAAATGCGCTCCATTTCGAGGTCGAAGATGTCGGGGTCGACATAGGCTTTGCGGTGGACCCGATCGGTCTCAACCAGGGCTGCGATGTCGCTGTCAGACCAGTTCATAGCTCATCCCCGTCTGCAATTTCCGCTGCGCGGCCGCCCCGCGTGCGTCCCGAATAATCTAGCGAGCCCGATATCGTTGTCTATGCCGTTGTCAGGCGCGCTTAGCCCGGCGCGTCTTTGATCGCCTGCCACACCCGCATCGCGGTAAGCGGCATTTCAATGTGGCGGACACCCAAGTGCCAGAGCGCATCGACCACGGCGTTAGTCACGGCGCTCGGCGCACCGATCGTGCCGCTTTCGCCGGCGCCCTTCACGCCCAGCGGATTATCGGGTGCCAAGGTCTCCTGGCTGGTCAACGCGATCGGCGGCATGTCGGACGCACGCGGCATCGCGTAATCCATGAACGAGCCGGTTAGGAGCTGTCCAGACGAGCGATCATAGGCACAACTTTCCATCAGGGCCTGACCGATCCCTTGGGCTAGGCCACCATGAATCTGTCCCGCAACGATACTCGGATTGATCACCCGTCCGACATCATCGGCGGCAAAGTAATCACGCAGCGTCACGTTGCCGCTATCGGCGTCGACCAGCACGGTGCAGATATGAAATGCCGACGGAAAATTGTAGTTGGCGGGGTCGTAAAATACGGTTTCGTCGAGGCCGAGTTCGAATCCCTCGGGGTAGGTGGCACCGGAATAGGCGGCATGGACGACTTCGGGGAAGGCGATCCGTCGATCCGTCCCTGTCACGATGAAGGCGCCGTTCGTGAACTCGACGTCCTCGACCCCGCATTCGAGCAAGTGTGCCGCGAGCTCTCTCGACTTTTCAACAATCCGGTCAAGGCTTTGTGCGATTGCCGCCCCGATCACTGAAATAGACCGCGACGCCCACGTGCCGAGGCCAAAGGGGATGCGGTCGGTGTCGCCTTCGACGATAGCGATATCCTCGATGGCACAGCCCAGCCGATCTGCAACGATCTGGCTATAGGTCGTTGCATGGCCTTGACCGTGGGAATGACTGCCGCAGAAAACGCTGACTTTCCCCGATGGGTGGACGCGGACATTGGCGACATCCCAAAACCCCATCCGTGCGCCCTGGGCCGCAATCACCTTGCTTGGTCCTGCGCCGGCACAATCGACGAAGCCGGCCATGCCGATTCCCATCAGGATACCTTGTGAACGAAGTTGCGCCTGTTCTGCACGGAGCCCGTCATAGTCGGCCAGAGCCGTCGCCTTCGTCAGCAGCTGGGGCAGGTCGCCGGAGTCGTAGGTCACCCCGGTGGCTGTGGTATAGGGGAATTGATCGGCTTGGATCAGGTTGCGCCGCCGCAGCTCGCAAATGTCGATTCCCATTTCCCGGCCCCCGTTCTCGAGCAGCCGCTCGACGACGTACAAACACTCCGGTCGACCGGCACCGCGATACGCGTCGACCGGTGTCGTATGCGTGTAGACCGCCCGCACGCGGCCGTAGGCGGTGGGCATCGTATAAATGCCGGCCAGCATGGTTGCGTAGAAATAGCTCGGTATGCACACGGCAAAGGGGCTCAGATAAGCACCGAGATTTGCAATCGTATCGGCGCGCACGCCAAGAATCCGCCCGTCCGCGTCAAACGCCATTTCGCATTTGGTGGCATGATCGCGAGCGTGTGTATCGACGGTGAAGCTCTCCGATCGGCTCGCCGTCCATCGCACCGGCCGTCCGACGATTTTCGAAGCCCACAGGACAACCGCCTCTTCCGGGTAATGGTAGATCTTCTGGCCGAAGCCGCCGCCGACATCGGGCGCCACCACACGAATGTTGTGCTCGGCAATGAACAAACTCGATTCAGCCAGCCACCGGCGCACGAGATGCGGGTTCTGGCTCGTCGTCCACAACGTGTAGTGATCGCTGGCCGCCTCGTAGAGCCCGACGACGGCACGAGGTTCAATCGGGCTCGGGGCTAACCGGTTGTTGAGTAACTCAAGCGCTGTGACGTGGGCGGCCCCGGCGAAAGCCGCATCGGTAGCCGCCGCGTCGCCGATTTCCCAGTCGAAAACCTGATTGGTGTCAAATTCCTCATGCACGCGGGGCGCATCTGGCTGAACCGCATCC
>CAUZWH010000430.1:0-3322 GCA_963583675.1 Alphaproteobacteria bacterium | reverse complement strand
CACGATTCCGCCCTCGAGATGCTGCACCGTCTTGCGCTGACTCTCGACGCTAACATTGCCCAGCGCAATGGCTGCGCTTTCTAGGGGAGCCAGCGCGGCCCACGCGCCAAAGCCGACGAAAAAAAAGCGATGACCGCGAACCCGACAACCACTGAGGGACCAATGCCAAGTCCACCACCAAGTCCGTCACCGAGTCCCTCACCAGGGCCAAGTCCATCGGATCCGCCCGTAACGTTTGTAGGGTTGGTTTGCTCAGGCATGGCTCTGCTGTGTGGTTCCGTCGGCAATCGCGCCCGGCCCCGTGACCTAGGGAACGACCTCATCAAGCGGTCCGAACATCTGAATCGCGCCTTCATTGAGAACCAGCACCTTGTCGACGTGGCGCAGAATGCTCGGGCGGTGCGCGATAACCACCAGCGTTACGCCCTGCTCATGAAGTTTTCCTATCGCACCGAGCAAGGCTTCTTCGCCGGCATGATCGAGGCTTGCGTTGGGCTCGTCGAGAACGACGAACTTCGGATTGCCGTATATCGCGCGGGCAAAAGCGATGCGTTGGCGTTCCCCGCCCGACAACACCGCACCGGCTTCGCCGATCTCGGTGTCATAGCCTGCGGGCAACCGCAGTATCAATTCGTGAACGCCCGCAGTCTGCGCCGCCGCGATAACCGCCTCGGGTGATGCCTCGCCCATCCGGGCGATATTCTCTTTAACCGTCCCGCCAAACAGTTCCACATCCTGCGGCAAATAACCGACGTGCGGGCCAAGGTCTTCCGGATCCCAGTCGGCGACGTCGACCCCGTCGAGCCGTACATGACCCGCCCGCGGCTTAAGGTTGCCGACTAATAGCCGCGCCAGCGTCGTCTTGCCTGACGCCGAGGGGCCGATCAGCCCTAATGTTTCGCCCGCCTCAAGCGCAAAGGTGATCGCACGCAGCATCGGTTCATTGGCACCGGCATGGGCATAGATGACCCCTCGACCGAAAGCTAACCCTTCGGCTCAGGCAGCGCCATCGACTGACCTCTCACTGGCGCGGCGGCCAGCTGGGCCTTGATACGGCCATAAGCGCTGCGTGCCGAAACCATCGTCCGCCATGAGCCGATCGCTTGTTCGACCGGCGCCAGCGCACGGGCCATTAAAATTGAACCGGCGATCATAACGCCGGGTGTGATTTCGCCGGCCAGGACAAACCATGCCCCCGTGGCAAGCATGCCTATCTGTGATAACAGACGCACGAATTTAGACGCCGCCGTAATGCGCCCGCTCATCGTGCTGGCGCGCCCCTGCAGGGCCAACATCTCGGAATTATCGCGGTGCCAGCGCGCGGTAAGGTTAGGCATCATGCCCATAGCTTCGATAGCATCGGCGTTACGAACCAAGGCCTCGGGCTGATTCAGTGCCTTGATTGAAACACCGCCGGCACGGGCCAGCAGCTTGCGCGATAACAAATCGTTGGCGACCGCCAGGCAAAACAACACGATGGCGCCAGCCAGCGAGAGCCAACCCAGCATCGTGTGAAACAGAAAGATGAGCGCTACGAAGATCGGCGTCCACGGCGAATCAAGCAGCGAAAACATCGCCGGACCGGTGAGGAATGTTCGATAGGTCGACAGGTCGCGCAGCCCTTGAACCGACGGCTGTTTAGCGCCGCGTAGCGATAACGACACGCTGCTGGCGAGAATCGGTCCCCCGAGCTTGCGATCGAGCCACGCGCCGATCCGGATCATGACCTGTCCGCGCACCGCTTCGAGAATTGCGTAGACCAGCAGTGCCGCTATCGCGATTACCGTCAACAATACCAGCGTGTCGGTGCTACGGCTCGACAGCACACGATCGAACATCTGCAACATGTAGAGGGGCGCCGTTAACATCAATAGGTTGATAAACAGGCCAAACACCACAACCACAACGAACCCATTGCGGCAAACGCCGAGCGCCTCTTTGAGAATCGTATTGGGTATTGAATTGGGCATTATATCGCGGTGGCTTGCCACTCTACGCCTTCACTCAAATCTCAAGAATAAAAGATAACAGATTGATACTGTTTAGAAAACTCGATTTTCTCGGCGGATTAACGCCCCCGGGTACGGACATAGATCTGATGCGCCACCAAACCAACCACCGCACCGACGCCGCCTTTGACCGCGGCAAATACCCGGTCATCCATGTTCACCGCCAGCGAGGGCAGCAAAGCGTCACCGACGAAAACCGCAACCACCGCCCCGGCCACGAGAAATCCTATTTTCTCGAACGAGAACTCCGATAACGCATCGCCGAGTTTCTTGTTCGCCACGGTATGCAACCCCTCCTCGCCGACCACTTATTAAGGTCAGCGCATCATAGCCTTTTCCGGCGTTGAGTCGGTTAACAAGCACCGACAGCGCTGCGTTCCAAGGTTGTCGACTATCTACTCACTACCGGAATCAACCCCTCACCCCCGCCCTCTCCCGCGACGTGGGAGAGGGCGGGGGTGAGGGGTTGTCCCACCGAAGCTTGCGACCCTGCAGATTCGAGCACAAACTCACGACTCCGTTTCCTACAAAAATCGGCTCTACTCGGGACTAAACCCTTGGAAATCGGTCGAAATACGCTGGATATCGGCGATCAGATCGGGTGGTAGATCGGGTTGGATAGCGGTCGCCGTGCTGGCGAAGATCGCATCGGAAATGCCGCCAAACCGTTCTTCTATGCGCCCCGCGATTTCGTCGTGGCGGCCAATCGCCGCGAATAAATGCAGGATATCGTCGGAGATCGCCGGCGGCATCTTATCCCACTCGCCCTTGATCGACATTTGGAACAGCTCTTGACCGAGGTCTTCCAGGCCATGTTGTTCCCACACCGGCCAATAGGCGCGCGTCGAACCATAGAAACCCACCCGTTTGCGCACCCACTCAACCATCTCGGCAACCGCCGCGTCATCGGCGCCGGTGGCGATGAAGCCGCCACCGGTAATCTCGAAGCGTGTGCGCTCGCGGTTGACCTTGGCCCAGCCCTCCCCGAGCCGCTTGACCACCTCGTTCTCCATATACTTGCGCGTACAAAACGGGTGCAGGCGCACCCCATCGCAAACCTCGCCGGCCACCCGCAGCATCGCCGGGCCGACGCCGGCCATGGTGATTGGCGGCAGCGGGTAATCCGCATGCTCGGGCACGAAATTAGGGGTCATCAGCGTGAACGTGTAGTGCTCGCCCTGATAATCGAGCTTCTCGCCATACTTCCAGCAGCGCCAAATCGCCCGCAAGGCCTCGACATATTCGCGCATGCGCGGCGCCGGTGGGCTCCAGGGCACCGAGAAGCGCCGCTGATTATGGCCCTTCACCTGGCT
>CAUZWH010000429.1:0-3337 GCA_963583675.1 Alphaproteobacteria bacterium | reverse complement strand
TGCTGGAGATGGATTGCCAGAAGACAACTTCAGCAGACTGCACAGGCGGATCAGAGGCCGCCACCACAGGCGTGGCGAACAACATGAATGCGGCTAGGGCGGAGATCAGTAAACGCATCTACAGATGCTAGTCCCGAACGCCGTGGCGTGAAAGCCTCACGGCATGCCGTAATGATCCGCCAAAGCGGGGAACTACCGGAATCCGTAGCTTTCCGCGAGGGCCGAAAGGCCGAGCCGTAAAACCTCGATTCTTCCGCGAGCGGGAACACCAAACACGCAACAATCGACGACGCAATCCTTGGTCGGCCCCATCGCGACCATTGCCGTGTTGACCCTAGCGCGTGCGTCAAGGCGCGCTTCTGAAAACGATTCGGTGCCGCCTTCAATCCGCCCCATCTCTATTTGTGGCTGCGTCATCAAAGTCAGCGTCGCGATGCCTGCGTTTAGGGGGCTGGGGGTCGTGGTAGAGATAATTGCAGGAATAGGGACCCGCTAGGTGGCAAAAGCCTGACAATTGCGTGTCGAGGGGGTGGATACAGCAGAGAATATGGCGTCAAGCAACGTCTTTTTGTAACCCATTTGTAACCCACAAAAAGAAAGAGCTCAGCTATTTCTATCTAAGCCATTGATTATATTGGTAGGCGCGACAGGGATCGAACCTGTGACCCTCTGATTAAAAGTCAGATGCTCTACCGACTGAGCTACGCGCCCTTAGATCTCGAAACTCGGTCCAAGTGAGCGGAACATACGAACGTGATCGCGTTCGGTCAACGACGCGATGCAGCAACCTTCTAGGTTGGCACACCCGCTGGAAACACGTGCGCACCGTCCGCTCCCAGCGGTAGATCATGAGCCTCGACAACGGCGCTAACTGGCAGTTCGCCGTAGAGATGCGGGAATAAGGCGCCGCTGCGCGACGGCTCCCATTCGAGGACTTCGCCGAGTTGATCGGCGTCGACCACGAGCAACACCAGATTGGATTGGCCGGCGCGGTGTTTGGCGACGCTGCCGCGCAGCTGCGCCGCCTTTGAAAAATGGATGAAGCCATCCGCGATATCTTGCGACGATCCGCCATAGCTACCGGCGGCTTGAGCCGCCTGCCACTCTTCGCGCCGACAAACATGATAGATCAATTCGCTCATGGGCCTTGGCTAGCCACTCATTTTCTCTTCTACCGCGACGATTGCCTCGGCCATCGCGACGGTGCGTTGGGCGATTTCGGCGTGCAGCAGTTCAACCATGCGGCCGTCGACCTCGATCGCGGCGAGTCCGCGGTTCTCCGGCCTCGCAAATGCCTCGATCACGCGATGTGCCGCATCAACCTCGTTGGCGCTCGGTGAGAACACCTTATTACACGTCACGAGCTGGCTGGGGTGGATCAGCGTTTTGCCATCCATCCCGAGATCTCGGCCCTGCTCACATTCTGCGGCAAGGCCAGCATCGTCGCGGAAATCATTATGGACACCGTCCAGGATCACTAAGTTCATCGTCCGCGCCGCGGCAACGCAGTTGGCAAGCCAGCCCAACATCGGCGCCCGTCCCGCAACCAGACGCATGCCGGTTTCCTTGGCGAGGTCGTTGGTGCCCATCACGAATGCGGCGAGCCGGCTGCCGAGTTCCTCGGCCGCGCGGGCGATCGCCAATGGATCAAGCACGGCAACGGGAAGTTCCATCATCGCCCACAGCCGGGTGAGAGCCGGCGCGCCAGCGGCTTCGGCGAGGTCCTGCACAACCGCGACTGCCTCGGCTGATGCCACCTTGGGAACGAGGATCGCATCAGGGCCCGCAGCCGCAATCGCGACTAAATCATCGCGGCCCCATTCGCTATCCAATCCGTTGATCCGTACCACCACCTCGCGCAATCCGAAGGCGCGGTCCGCTACCGCCGCCGCCACCTGATTGCGCGCGGTTGCCTTCGCCACCGGCGCAACCGCGTCCTCAAGATCGAGAATCAAGACGTCGGCCGGCAGTGTGCGCGCCTTTTCGAGGGCACGGGCATTCGATCCCGGCATGTAAAGCGCGCTACGGCGTGGTCGTGTCTTGATCACCAGCTTCCCCCCGGTAGTACGGCTCATTGGAATACTACCTCACTCGGCGGGCCTTGATCGGCCTTAGCGCGGTCGGTGAAGGGTATCGCGTCCAACGGCGCGGACCGCCCTGGGCCGCCCTTCGTGTTTTGGTGACAGCAACGATTGAACCTGTCGACCGGCGAACCCAAATACTGCCCGCATTAAGATAGGATCGTACGCGCCCAATGATATGAGAACTCGAGGTAAGTCCTGTCGTCCAGTTCGTCATGCCGCCCGAGCCTAAAGGCCCAAGCTGTCCGCAAGCTGCAACGCGGGACCGCCTGGGCCCGGGCCAAACTGCCGCGCGGCGTGCGCGCGCTGATCGGCGTGCTGTTGGTGATCGGCGGCTTCTTCGGATTCCTACCGATCTTGGGTTTTTGGATGATCCCACTCGGCCTGGCATTCATTGCGCTTGATATTCCGCCGCTGCGGCGGCGGTTGACGGGCTGGCTACGCCGCCACCGCTAATCAGACAGCCAACCGGCTAGAGCACGAGCGCCCGGGCGCTTCGTCTGGATTGAGCCCTGCCGCTGCGGTACGTTGGGTTGCGAACCCAAACCGGAGACTTGGCCATGGCGATCACCGCCCCTGCCCCGCCTACTGAGCGCAATTCACCCGATCCCGATAGCGCACTCACCCTGCCCTCGCACTACTACCACGATCCCGAGATCTACCGGCGCGAGCAGGAGAAAATCTGGTTTAAGACTTGGCAATATGTTGGCTTTGTCCACGATCTGAGCGAGCCTGGCGATTACATCAGCGATCGCATCATTGATCAGCAGGTCTTCGTGATCCGGGCCAAGTCGGGTGAGCTACGAGCGTTCTATAATGTCTGCATGCACTGCGGCCATATTCTGGTCGAGGGCAAGGGCAACAAGACCATCCTCACCTGCCCCTTCCACGCCTGGTCCTACGACACGCACGGCGCCCTCAAGGCGGCTGGCAATGCCGAGAACGTCGCCGGTTTTCGCCTCGAAGATTTCACCCTGTCGGAAATCCGCGTCGATACCATGGCCAACATGGTGTTCGTCAATCTCGACGACAATGCGCTGCCGCTGGCCGACTACTACCCCGGCTTCAAAAACGATGTCCGCGCCAAAGTACCGCGCTTCGACGAGCTCAGGATTGCCCGCCAAGACCACTACGACATGGACTTCAACTGGAACTAGATATTTGTAGTGTTTTCAAATACATAGCCCAAAGGTTGCAAAACTAAAGTCCCCATATTTCTCCATGCTTTTCCATCGGTTTTTGCAAACCTTGGAGGC
>CAUZWH010000428.1:0-3343 GCA_963583675.1 Alphaproteobacteria bacterium | reverse complement strand
CGATGATGCCGCTGGTGCAGCGGGCGAACGAGCAAGTGCTCGAAGAGCGGCGCCGGTTACTGCACGTAGAATTGAAGCAAACAGCGGGTCTTAGTGTGTCGGAGAATGACGCGCGCTGGCTTGAGGATCTGGCCGGACAATACGGACTTGAACATCCCGATATCGAAGCACTGAAGGTGCGTGTAGATGTCGTGCCGGTATCGCTGGCGCTGGCTCAGTCAGCTGAGGAATCGGGCTGGGGCACCTCCCGCTTTGCGGTTGAGGGAAACGCATTGTTTGGCCAACGAGTCTATGGCGGCGATGGCGGAATGGTGCCGTTGCGGCGTGATCCCGGCAAACGGTATCGCGTTCGCACGTTTGACCATTTGCAAGAGTCAGTATCGCGCTACTTGCATAACTTGAACACCCACTGGGCCTACAACAAGTTCAGGGCTTTGCGCTCAACCATGAGATCGAGAAACCAGCCGCTAGATAGCGTTGCTCTGGTTGGGACGCTCGACAAGTATTCGGAGCGTGGCGCGGATTACATCAAGACCATCCGCAGCATTATCTCATTCAATGGACTAACCGCCTTTGATCGGGTGGGCGGCGAACGGCTGGTCGCGACGCCTGGTGCGTAACCCTACGGTATGACGAACTGAATCCCGAACCAGCGAAATCGGCCGTCGCGCGCCGGTAGGGTGCAGTTAAAACGCCCCCGGCCGGGCGGAAACGGTTTTGCGATCCTCACTTCGAACCGACGTGCCCCAAGCCGCTCGATCGTCGTGGGGCCGTTGGACGCAAAACAATTCAATCGCTCTAGACCATCGATTTGATTGTCGACGGTGAAGCCGAAAGGTGGCGGGTTCTCCTCACGCAACAGTGTGTCGGCGGGTGTAACCTCGCTTACCGGCAGCGGAAGCGCGTTCACGACGAGGCGGAAACGACCGATATCGCCATAGGTTTCGTTCAGCGCGAAACGCGGGAGTTCGAGCCGATTCGCCCGTTCATGCGCGACCCCGGAATGTTGGCCGACCGCCGCGGCAAATCCCGCCTCATCGACGAGTTCGGTTGTGCGTCGTGAATATTCGCCGAAGGGATAGGCAAACAGGGTCGGCGCAATACCGATTTGTTCTGTAATACGTTGCTGCGCGCTGCTCAGTTCTTGGCGGTTCGTTTCGTCATCGGCTGAGGACATGCCCAGGTGACTGACCGTGTGGTTGGCAATCGTGGCGCCAGAATTAGCCAGTTCCTTCAGTTGAGCCCAGGACATGTAACCGGCGTTACCCCCATCAACCGGCCCGGTAGTGACAAAGACCGTGAACGGGAGTCCGGCATTGCGAAATCTCGGCAATGCTTGCGTGTATGTTGAGATGTATGCGTCATCGATCGTGATCGCGACCGTATTCTCCGGAAGTCGGCGGCGTTGGGCAAAGGCCTCAACGATATCGGTGAGCGCAAGGACGTTGTATCTCGCCGACATCAACTCTTTGATGTGTTCTTCGAATTGTTCGAGGCGGATGTTAGTCGATGGAACGCCGTCCTCGCCAAAGCGGTGATACATGAGGATTACCGCGCTCGATATCCTTTCAGCGGCGCCGGCACTGCGCGGCACCACTGCACCTACCGTCGCGACGAGGAGTGTCAGCGAGAAGAGAATTCCTTTGAGCCAGTTGAGCTCGGCGTTCATGCTCTGCATCGTGTTTGCGGGTCCTGTCGCTTGGTTTACCCTATCAGGCGTGTGCCGGCCGCGCGATCGGAAAGCAGCGGAAAGCGGCGAGGGTTGAAAAGTTGGTAGTGCCACCATTCCTTATCGTAGAAATCCCACCCCGCCGACGACATCAATCCGAGCAAGATCATTCGATTTCTCTGCGCCACGGCTGAAATAGAACGATTTCCGTGATGTGCAGCCGATGAAAAGTCGTCGAATTCAGTGCCCATTTCAAGGTCATGTCCATTGGAGTCGACGAGCGTGAGGTCGACAGCAATGCCTCGGGAGTGCGGCGATCCTCGGCGTGGGTCGGCGACATAGTTGGTATCGGGCGCGTAGTCCCACAATCGCCATTGCGCTTCAGTTGGCCGGTAAGCATCAAAGATTTTTAACTGGTATCTGAGCGAGGCGGCGAGCTCGATCGCACGATCGAGATGTATAGCGGCGGTCGGGTGAAGAAAGCACGCGCCTCTCGTGTAAATTGGCGCGCCAGTGACATTGTCGGAGGTTGCATAGGCGAGATCGAGGACGATGCCCTCGGTTTCGCCGACTATCTCAATCAACGACTTAGACTGGTAGGTCATTGTTCTACAGTTGTTGCACCGAACGACGCGCTATCATAATCGTTCGGTGCTGCATTCAACCCTGTTCCTCGCAATATGAAAATACTCGCTTTCGACAGTGCGCTGACCGCTTGTTCAGCAGCGATCGTCGATCAAGGAAACGTCCTAGCCGAGCGCTGTGAAGCGCGCGCGCGCGGTCATGCCGAGGCGCTGATGCCGATGATCGAAGACGTGCGCCGCGCCGCGGCAGTCGATTATCGCGAATTGGATCTTATCGCGGTTACCGTTGGTCCTGGATCTTTTACTGGCATACGTGTCGGTGTCGCCGCCGCTCGCGCAATCGCGATCGCGGCGGGCAAACGCGCGGTCGGGGTAACAACGCTCGCGGCCATGGCGCAACGCGCGGTGACGGCCACAGATCCGCCTAACCGGATCGTCTCGATCATTGATGCCCGACGAGACGAAGCTTATGTCCAGATATTTGGAGTCGGCGATGGCTATGTCATACCCGTTTCGGGGGCGCCCGAATTAGATACCATTGCCAATATTGCGGCGCGACTGGGTGACCAGCCGGCAACCTTGGTGGGAAGCGGCGCCATAAAAGTGCTGGATGCCCTCCCCAAGGATCATCGCTGGCTGGCTACTCAAATCACGGTTCCGGACAGTCCGTCCATCGCCCGCCTTGCCTGCGTTCAGGCG
This sequence comes from Alphaproteobacteria bacterium, assembly GCA_963583675.1. GTDB lineage: Bacteria > Pseudomonadota > Alphaproteobacteria > SHVV01 > SHVV01 > CAUZWH01. Next base: position 391 of record CAUZWH010000428.1, on the reverse strand, counting down.
CAGCAAGCTGGACAATCCGCGGGCCCGACCCCGCTCTACATACGCCAACCGGATACCAATCGACCACGCCAACGGCCTTAGTAAATGTCGGTTAGCTTTTTTCTTCGGACTTGCGTAGTCGCAGCACGTAGACCCCAGTTTTTTTCGGATCGGGTCCTAGGGTGAGTACTTCATGGCCGTGTTCGCGCACCGAGCGAGGAACGTTCTGCAACGGCTCGCCATCCGGTAGTAGCACTGTCGCAATTTCACCCGCTCTCATCCGTTCGATGAGAAGTTTGGTCTTCACAAACGTGATTGGACACACGTCAGAGGTGATATCGAGGAAAAGATTAGGCGACTTAGACATGTCGTTTTCAATTTTTCTCTGAAGTACTATCGTAACATTTGATAT
>CAUZWH010000427.1:0-3348 GCA_963583675.1 Alphaproteobacteria bacterium | reverse complement strand
GCGACGGGGCGGGCCTATGTTCGCGTCAACCTGCAGGCGAGCGCCACGGGCGTGGCGATGCACCCGTTAAGCCAGGTGTTGCAGGAATATCTTGAGATGACCGAGCTGCAGCGCGACTTCCTCGATGAGACAAAAACCCGGCCGAGCGAGACCGTGAAAATGTTCTTCCGCCTGGGCTACGCGACGCCGCCACCGCCCGCGCCGCGCCGCGACCTAAATGACCTCGTGCGGGCCTAGGCGATGAAATGAAACGACCGGAATCACGAATAGGCCAGGCGCTGCGCCATGACCTGCGCTTCGGTATTCTCAATTGGGTGGGGATCATCAATCAACTGACAACGACCCAGGCCAACCGGCTGTTGGCCTATACCGAACTGCCGTTTACCCAGTTCATCATGCTCAACCACTTCAGCCACCGGCCCGACGAGGGCAAGACTGTGTCAGGGGTTGCGCAGGCGCTGCAGCAACCCCAGCCCGGCACCACCAAGACGGTCCAAAAACTGCTGGCGAAGGGCTCCCTGCGCAGCGAAATAAGCAACAATGACGCCCGCTCGAAGCAGCTTTTCCTGACCGAGACCGGGATCGAGGCGCATGCCCGCGCGCTCGAGTATCTGTCACCCGGTTTCCGCGCCGCTTTCGCCGATTGGAGCGACGAAGACATGATGGCGTGTTTTAAGCTGCTCGACCGCCTCAAGACCTACTTCGACGATAACCGGCTGGAAGGTTAGGGCGTTTCGCCCACAGGTCCCGTCATCGGTATCCAAGAACACTATTGTTGATGGTTGAGTGCGGAATGCCGGAAAGTTCCGTGTGCCTGGACCCCGCGTCAAGCGCGGGGTGACAAAACAAACAGGCCCCTCACCCCGGCCCTCTCCCACTTTGCGGGAGAGGGAGCCCGATGGTGTCGCTTGCACAAATAGCTCCCTCGCCCCAACGGGAAGAGGGCGGGGCCGAGGGCGTTCAAGGCGTGACGGATATCTACGACGCCCTTCCATTCCCGCTTGAAGACTTAGAGGAGCTCGGCGACCTAGATCCGGGAACGCTAGGGGCGCCTACTCAAACCCGAGCTGAACCAATATTCAAGCCAAGTGTCCGCACTTCGAACAACATCGTGTCGATTTCTGATCGTAGGAAAGGCGGCTGACTGGATTGGCTTTACCACAAAACTCGGATCGCCAATGACGGCGCGGCATAGATTGAGGGCTTAGCCCTTGTGGCCGCTTAGCGGATACGCCGGTGACACAGGCCGGAGCTCATCTCGACTTGCCACGGCGGCATTTGTCATTGTAAAGAGCACGGCCGTTTCCCGTGAATGCCGGCAGCTCGTTCAGCCGGGAGGTCTATTTCGCACCGCATCCGGAGCGGTGTCCCAAGGAAGGAATAGACTGTGACCCAAATCGGCAGTTCCTGGAAGCCGCCAAAGCAATCGCCGAAGCAGTCCACTACCAGGCAGTCGTGGCCACAATTCAGGGCTCTTTCTCGGCAAGTTCGCGAAACGCGTCGGGGACGGTGCGGCGATCACCCAAGACGACCGACCCGTAGCCGATCGCCTCGCGCCCGAAGCGATCACGTACCGCATCCATCGCCCGATCGACCACCCAGCGCGTGGCGCCCTTGCCGGTGCCGGGCCGGCGCTTTTCATCATCCAGTTGGAGCGCCAGTTCGAGCTGCAGCGCCATATTTTGTTCAAGATGCGACACCGAGATGGCGAGCAGCGAGATGGCTGCTTCGTGGGGGTGGTCCGCCAAGGCGGCACGCACCAAATCCTCGGCGATCTCGGCAAGAATCGCCGTTGCTGAAATCGCTTGGGGCAGCGTTATCGAGCGCGTCACGGCGCGCAGGTCGGCGAACCGCACCCGCACCGTAACTGTTCGACCGGCTTTGGACTTAGCCCGCAGCCGGGAGGCAACCCGGTCGGCGAGATGGCGCAATGTGGGCCGGAAAACCTCCACAACAGCAGGCCTCCTACCGAGCGCCGACTGCGCGCCGACCGACCGCGCGCGACGGCGTGCCGCCACGACCTCGCGGGGATCCCGATTGAGCGCCAGCGCCGCCAGCTTGCCCCCCGCTGCGCGGCCCAGAAGCCGCTCCAATGACCGCCCCGGTGTCTGCGCCATCTGGCCGATGGTAAACACGCCCATATCGGCAAGCCGCGCTCTGGCGACCAGACCCACGCCCCACATCAGTTCGACAGGCAGATCGCGCAGGAAATCGCGTTCCGTCCCGGGATGGACAACGATCAGCCCATCGGGCTTGGCCACTTGCGACGCAATTTTCGCCAGGTGCTTGGTTGGCGCCACGCCCAACGAGATCGGCAGCCCCACCTCGGTCCGCACCCGTTTGCGGATGGTTTTAGCCATGTCTTCCGGCGAGCCGAGGAGATTTATCGAGCCGGCGACGTCGGCGAAGGCCTCGTCGATCGATATCCGCTCGACCAGCGGGGTAAAATCACCCAGCACGTCGATGGCGGCATCACCGAGCCGTTTGTATTCGTCGAAGTGGCCGCCGACAAACCGCAAATGCGGACACAGCTCGCGGGCCCGCCGTCCGGGCATACCGCTGCGAACGCCGAATGCCTTGGCCTCGTATGACGCGGCAAGCACCACGCCGCCGCCGACGGCGATCGCCCGGCCGCGCAACGACGGGTCGAGCAGCTGCTCGACCGAGGCGTAAAACGCGTCGAGGTCCGCGTGCAGGATAGCGGCGATGGCCATAGCAACAACTCAATCGAACATGCACTGCAATAGAACATAAAGGGAACATCAAGAATATTTGTCAAGCCACTAGCAGGGGGCTGTCGGCATTACGCTCCCCGCAATCTCCTTATCGCGGCGTCGTCAGGGCCTGTAACATCGTAGATTTACGGCGGGTGTCGGTCCCCAAACCGTCATTTGAACACCGAACGGCAAGTTCGCACCCAAGTTTGAACGCGGTTCAGCCGTCGGCGAACGCGATACCGCACGATGAAAACCGGGGCTTATGTCCTACACAAGAGATTTAGGGAAAACCCTGATATAGGTGCGCCATGTAGCCCATTAGCAGCCCAGTTTGTCGAATTGTGTTTATACACAAGGGCGTGAGAAAAGGGTGATATCGAGGGTATACCCTAAATACCAATTAGACTTAGCTAGGATGTGTCCCCACCTGGAGCAGGGTGGTGCCGAATTGTTCGATTTGTCGGCTTGCATGATGGTAGGGCGATGAACGATCTCACACCAATCCCGGTTGAGGATCTGAACAATATCCTTATCCGCCATCGTCGCTGGCGCAAAAGCCTGAACGGCGGCAAGCGCGCCGATCTCTCACGGCGCGATTTCGCTCGCATGTCGCTAGTTGGTGTAGACCTCT
>CAUZWH010000426.1:0-3348 GCA_963583675.1 Alphaproteobacteria bacterium | reverse complement strand
CGGTGGCGTGTTCCGGGTCGGACCCAAGAGCGCCGGCGCGGTGCCGGGCCCGTGCTGCTACGGGCGCGGCGGTGAATTGCCGACTTCCACCGATTGCAATGTCGTCTTGGGACGCCTCAATCCGGACAACTTCCTCGGCGGCCGAATGGAGCTCCGGGCGGACCTGTCAAAAAAGGCGATCGAACAACATCTTTGCCAACAGCTCGGGATGAACGTTCAAGAGGCTGCGCTCGGCGGAATCAAGATTCTCAATCACGGCATGATCCAATCCATCGAGATGAACAGCGTGCGCAAGGGCTACGACCCGCGTGAGTTTGCGCTGGTCGCATTCGGCGGTGCCGGGCCGCTGCAGGCCTGCGAGGTCGCCGCCGAGCTGGCTATTCCGATGGTTATCGTGCCGCCAAACCCGGGACTCACATCGGCGCTCGGCTTACTGGCGACCGATCTGTCGTACGACTACAGCCGCACGCAGATACAATTGCTAAGCAATCCCGATATGACCAAAATCACCGAGGACTATGCCTACCTTCAGAACCTTGCGTCCAAGCAACTCGAGGGCGATCGCATCAGCCCCCAAGACCAGATTTTTGTCCGCATTGCTGAGTGCCGGTATCAGGGCCAAGGCTACGAGCTACGGGTCGACGCGCCCGACGGTAGTCTCGATCAGAATTTCATTAACCAGTTGATCGAGGGATTCCACCAGGTCCACGAACGCGAGTATGGCAAGCGCTTCAATGAAAAAGATATCGAACTGGTCAACCTTCGGGTCATGGGCGTGGGCCGGATCCCGGAACTGCAAACCCGGAACCTCGAAGAGGGCGGACCCGAGCCCGAGGCCGGTGCTTTAACGGCCCATCGCGACGTCATCTTTGATGACGGCAATGGCAAGGCGAGGACCATCTCGACGCCACACTACGACCGCACCCGTCTAAAACGCGGCAACATCATCCGCGGACCGGCAATCATCGAGCAGACCGATACCACGACGCTCATTCTCCCCGACCTGGTTGCCGAGGTCGATCAGTTCGCCAACATCTTGATCAAGCTATAGAAGCCGAGGGCATAGCCATGGATACCCAAAGCAACCCAGGAAACGGATCTATCACAACAATCGTTACCGCGTTGCGGGACGTCTACGGCGACGCGTGGAGCTTCGATATTCTCGATCACGGCCGCAATGGCGGCGAGGTCGAGGTGACCGGCGCGTTGAAAGCCAACGGATCGGAGGTCCGCGAGACCGGTCACGCCAACGGAAATGGTTCGCTATCGTTGGGCGAACAACTCGATCGCGCCTCGAATGACAGTTTCCGCAAATGTGCGCGTACGCTGCTCAACGGACAGTTCCCCGATGATGACAAGCCAAGCGCGGCCAAACCGGCATCGGCACCCGCCGTGCCACGCATCGAAGCCCGTGAGACGGGAAGTCAACGGCAACTTCCACCACCGGTCGAACCCGCAGCGCCGGCTCAGCTCCGTGCCCCCGATCGGGCCCCGGCCCCGCAACAACTACCTGCACCGAGTGCCAAGCCAGCCGCGTTGCCACGACCGTCGATGGGCAAACGAATTATCACCGACTTCGCTTACGATCACTTGGATGCAGTAACGCTGCGGGTGATCGGCGGCGCCTTTAACGCCATCGCTAAGGAAATGGCGCACGTCCTCTACCGCATGTCGTATTCCAGCATCATTCGCGAATCCGAGGATTTGGGCTGCGGCATTTTCGATATGAACGGCAATGAACTCTGTGAGAGCGAAAGCACACCGATGCATATCGGCTCGCTGCCGTTCTATATCCGCGGCGTGCTCCAGCGCCTCGAAGGCAAGATCAACGAAGGCGACGTGATCATTCACAACCACCCCTATTACGGCGCCTCCCACACGCCGGATCTCGGGGTGATGGTGCCAATTTACTATCAGGGAGAATTGATCGGCTTCGCGGCCAATACCGCGCATCTACTCGACATGGGCGGCGCCGCACCCGGCATCAATGTCGATGTCGTCGATGTCTTCGCCGAAGCCAAATTGTTCAACGCAGTGAAGCTTTATGACCGCGGTGTCCGCAATGAAGAAATGTGGCAAATGATCATCGACAATGTGCGGACGCCTGACATGAACACGTCCGACATCGACGCGATGATCGCTTCGGTCGAGAAAGGGCGCGAACGGTTCAGCGCCTTGGTCGGCAAGTACGGCGTCGAAACCGTTATGGGGTCGGCCAATTATTGGATGGACTATTCGGAGCGCATGCTGCGGGCCGAGATTGAAAAGGTCCCCGACGGCGAGTACCACTCCGAGAGCTGGCTCGACGATGACGGCAAGAATCGTGATGTGATGCTCAAGGTCAACGTTACGGTTCGCGTCAAAGGCAGTGACATCGAGATCGACTTGACTGGATCGTCACCGGAAGTAGAGACCGGGTACAACGTCCCGTTTGAAGGCAGTTGCAAGGTTGCTTGCTATTACATCGTTCGCACCCTGCTGCTCGACGAGGCTGAGCTCGAGGAGTTCATACCTCAAAACGAAGGTATCTTCCGACCGGTCACGGTGACCGCGCCGAAGGGCACTATCTTCAACCCCAATTTCCCGCGCGCGTGTTTTTCGCGGTTTGCCCAGATCCAACGCGTTTTGGATTGCGTCATTCGGGCGCTGGCACCGGTCATTCCAGAGAAAGCCACCGGCGGCAACTCAGCCTCTCTCTATTTCATTTCGTACAGCGGTTTCCACGAAGAGAAGCAACAATACTGGATGTATCTCGAAGTCGACGAAGGCAGCTACGGCGGTCGCTACGGCAAAGACGGCATGGACAGCGTCGACAACCTGATGGCCAACACCCGCAACAATCCGGTCGAAGAGCTCGATATGCACTATCCGCTGCGCAACGAGCGCTATGAACTGCGCATGGACCCGGCAGCCGCGGGTCAATGGCGCGGCGGGATCGGTATCGTGCGCGAAAACCGCTTCCTGATCCCCGGCTATATTTCGTGCGAAGCCGACCGTCACAAAGAGGCGCCGGTGGGTGTCTTCGGCGGCGAAGAAGGGTTGGTCGGCCAGTTGATTAAGAATCCGGGTACACCGGAACAGGAGGATTGGCCCTCGAAGGTTACCGGTGCCAAGGTTGCGGCGGGTGATTTGGTCCAGATCATTGGCCCCTCGGGGGGCGGCTATGGCGATCCTAAGAAACGCGAACCCGAGATGGTTCTGAACGATTGGCTCGACGATTTCGTAACGCTCGACAAGGCGCGAGAGATTTATGGGGTCGTCATCAATCCCGAGACCGAAAGCATTAACGAACAGGAAACCCGGCGGTTGCGGAGCTAACTGCGCTCGCGTTGAAGCCGAACGAACACC
>CAUZWH010000425.1:0-3378 GCA_963583675.1 Alphaproteobacteria bacterium | reverse complement strand
GGTTGTTTGCATTGCTGCCGCGTCCCCTCCCCAGGCGCCGAACGACTTTCCGTCAGCCGTTTGGCGAGCGGGCGCGATCATCGCCGCAACACGGTCGAAAATCAAGACAGAGCTCTTGGGCCGATTGGCGGCCTCATGCCGCTTCCAGCACGATCAATAGGTCGTTGGCCTCGACACGCGAGCCTGCTGCAACCACGATCTCGCCGACTTTGCCGGCGTGATCGGCGTGTATTGCGGTCTCCATCTTCATGGCTTCGATCGTCAGCAGGAGATCGCCGGCTTTGACCTTGGCGCCGGGCTTGATCGCCATGGTCGCGACGAGGCCGGGCATTGGCGCTGCGACATGGTCGGGATTGCCGGTTTCGGCTTTGCGATGAACCACCGCCGACGCGGCGAGGCTGCGGTCGGCGATGGTGACCGAACGGGGTTGGCCGTTGAGCTCGAAAAATACCCGGCGATTGCCGTGTTCGTCGGCATCGCTGACGGTGAAAAAGCGAATGATCAGGGTTTTGCCGAGCTGGATCTCGATGCCGAGTTCATCCTCGGTATCGAGGCCGTAGAAAAACGCCGGGGTTGGCAACACGCTGAGGTCGCCGTAGGTGCGCCTGGATTCGGCAAAGTCGGCAAACACTTTGGGATACATCAGGTGGGAGGCGAGTTCCTGGTCGGTCACCTTGCGGCCGATCTTGTCGGCGACTTCCTTGCGCACGCCATCGAGCTTGACCGGTTTGAGGACTTTGCCGGGTCGTACCTTCAGCGGCTTTTCGTTGCGCAGGATTTTCTTCTGCAGCTTTTTAGGAAAGCCGCGATAGGGCTGACCAAGGTCACCGCGGAAGAATTCGACCACCGAAACCGGGAAGTCCAGAGCGTGATCGGGGTCGAGCACTTGCTCGGGCGTCAATCCGTTGGTCACCATATAGATGGCCATATCACCGACGACTTTGGAACTTGGCGTCACCTTGACGATGTTGCCGAACATGTCGTTGACCTGGGCATAGGCGAGAGCAACCTCGGGCCAGCGCGATTCGTCGATCCCCAGCCCGAGCGCCTGTTCGCGCAGATTGGTGTATTGCCCGCCCGGCATATGATGCTCGTAGACCTCAGCCATGCCGGAGCGCAAGTTGCTCTCGAAGGCCCGGTAATAACGGCGTACACCTTCCCAATAGGCTGCCAGCGAGCGCAGGGCTTTGCGGTCGAGCCCGGTGTCACGCTTGCTGCCGCTAAGGGCCTCGACAATGGAGCCGAGATTGGGCTGCGAGGTGAGGCCGCTCATCGAGTCGATGGCCGCGTCGACAGCGTCAACGCCGGCATCGGCCGCGGCTAGGACACTGGCGGCAGAGATACCGCTGGTATCGTGAGTATGGAAGTGGATCGGGATCTTGATTTCAGACTTTAGGGTTTTGATCAGCGCGCTTGCGGCGGCGGGCTTGCACAGACCGGCCATGTCCTTGATGCCGAGGATGTGTGAGCCCGCTTTCTCCAACTTGCGCGCGAGATTGACGTAGTAGTCGAGCGTGTATTTGGTCTCGTTGGGGCTTGATAGGTCGCCTGCGTAGCAGATCGCTGCTTCGCAGAGCTTGCCGGTGCGTTGAACAGCGGCGATCGTTACATACATGTTGTCGACCCAATTGAGTGAATCGAAAACCCGGAACAAATCGATTCCACCATCGGCGGCCTGCTCGACGAAATACTCGACGACGTTGTCGGGATAGTTGGTATAGCCGACCGCATTGGAAGCGCGCAGCAACATCTGGAGCAGCACGTTGGGCATCATTTCGCGCAACGTCGCCAGTCGCGCCCAGGGATCCTCCTTGAGGAACCGCATGGCAACGTCGAACGTCGCCCCGCCCCAGCATTCCACGGAAAATAACTCGGGCAATGCCTGGGCGTAGAATGGCGCGACCTTAAACATGTCGTCACTGCGAATGCGGGTGGCGAGCAGCGATTGGTGGGCATCACGAAATGTGGTGTCGGTGATCAGCAACTGCTTTTGCTTGAGCATCCACTGGGCGAAGCCTTCGGCACCGCGGCTATCGAGCAACTGCTTGGTGCCCGGTGCCGAGCGGTCGGCAAATCCAGTCGGCAACACGGGGAGGGGCTGTGGCCCCGGATTCGGGCGGCCCGCAACTTCGGGATTGCCATTGACGATCACCTCGCCGAGGAACGCGAGCAGCCGGGTGGCCCGGTCGCGACGCCGGGTGAGTTTGAGCAGGCCTGGGTTCTCGTCGATAAACCGGGTTGTGTAATCGGCCGGTACAAAGCTGGGATGGGTGATCAAGGCCTCGCAGAAAGCGAGGTTGGTTTTGACGCCACGAATCCGGAATTCGCGCAATGCGCGCTCCATGCGGCGCGCAGCTTCCTCTGGCGTTGGCGCCCACGCGGTTACTTTCTCGAGCATCGAATCGTAGAACGGCGTGATATGCGCACCGGAGAATGCGGTGCCGCCGTCGAGCCGGATGCCAAAGCCGGTGGCGCCGCGGTAGGCAGTGAGCCGTCCATAATCCGGGGTGAAGTTGTTTTGGGGATCCTCGGTGGTGATACGGCACTGCAGGGCGTGGCCGTTGAGGCGAATATCCTTCTGATCCGGCACCGAGGCGCCGGCCGTGCCGATCTCCATCCCTTCCATGATCCGAATCTGCGACTTGACCAGGTCCAGTCCGGTGACGACTTCGGTGACCGTGTGCTCGACTTGAATGCGCGGATTGACTTCGATGAAGAAAAACTCGCCGGTGTCGGAGTCCATCAGGAATTCGACGGTCCCGGCGCAGACATAATCGGCGGTTTTGGCAAGGCGGACCGCCGATTCGCAAAGGTTCTGTCGTTGCGCTTCCGTGAGGTAGTGGGCCGGCGCGCGCTCGATAACCTTTTGATTGCGTCGTTGCATCGAGCATTCGCGCTCGAACAAGTGGACCACATTGCCGTGCTGGTCGCCGAGGATTTGCACTTCGACGTGGCGCGCGCGCTCAATCAATCGTTCCAGGTAGACTTCGCCGTTGCCGAACGCAGCTTCCGCTTCGCGGCGTCCGGAATCAGCTTGGTCGAGGAGTTGGCTCTCTTTTTCGATCCGCCGCATACCGCGACCGCCGCCGCCCCAACTCGCCTTGAGCATCAAGGGATAGCCGACCGCGGCGGCGAGTTGTTTGATCTTTGCCGGGTCCCTGGGCAGTGCCGCGGTTGCTGGCACGACGGGGACGTTCGCTTTCTCGGCGAAGCGGCGGGCCGCCACCTTGTTGCCGAGATCGCGCATCACCTTGGCCGAGGGCCCAATAAACGTGATACCGGCGGCGGTGCAGGCATCAACGAGGTCGGGGTTCTCTGACAAGAAGCCATAGCCGGGGTGAATGGCGTCGGCACCGCACTTAAGCGCGATACGGATAA